>DAHVFL010000070.1 GCA_027316975.1 Chloroflexota bacterium
CAGATATTGGTGCAGCAGCAGCAAGAGCTATTAGCGGAGGTCGACCGACTCTATCGCGAACAGGCAGAGGCGGCCGTCACTGATGCTGTTACCGGCCTGCCCAATCATCGCGCCATCATTGCCCGCCTGGATGAAGAGCTTGCCCGCAGCCAGCGAACAGAAGGCTCTTGCGCGGTACTCTTCGTAGACCTGGATCATTTCAAACGGATTAACGATACCTGGGGACACCAGGCCGGCGATGCTATCCTGCGCGAAGTCGGCCAGCGCCTGCGCGCCAATATTCGCCAGCAGGATTTCGTGGGACGTTATGGCGGCGAAGAGTTTGCAATTGTCCTGACCGAGGTGGATATCATCCAGGCCGTGAGCGTAGCGGAAAAATTATGTTCTGCTATCGCCGGTGACCCCTGTTTCTGGATGCAAAATGATGTGGTTGAGCCTATCTCCGTGACGGGCAGTTTCGGGGTAGCCGTTTACCTGTTGCACGGAAATAACCGGGAAGAATTAATCGCCCATGCCGATAACGGTATGTACCTGGCGAAACAGGCCGGTCGCAACTGCGTGCGCGTAGGTGATGTCGAACAAGTAGCAACAGATGAGTCAGCCGCAAGCAGGGAATCAACAGCAGCCGTTGTGGTGCCTGTTCAGGTCATTCAGGCTTTTGTCGCGATGGCGGGAGCGCATGACCGCAGTACAGGCGAACATGCGTATCGCCTGATGAGGCTGGTCGAAGCAACGGCACGCAATTTAGGGTATCCAGAAGAACAGATGCATATAGTGCGTTTGAGCGCGCTTCTGCATGATATCGGCAAGATTGGCGTACCGGATGCAATTCTGCGCAAACCTGGCAAACTGAGCAATGAAGAGTGGGTTGAGATGCGCAAGCATCCTGAGATTGGTCGCCATATTCTGGATCAGGTCGGCGGCACATTCGCCCATATATCCAATATCGTTGCAGCGCACCACGAACGCTGGGACGGCTTCGGCTATCCCAATGGACTGTCGGGCGAAGGTATTCCTCTGGGTGCCCGCATTATCACTGTGGTAGACGCCTACGATGCCATGACCGAGCGCCGGGTCTACCGCGAGCCACTGCCGGATGAAGCGGCCAGGGCGGAACTCTTGCGCTGCTCCGGGCAACAGTTCGATCTGCAGGTCGTCGAAGCTTTCCTGGCGGCGCTGGACGACCAACGCGCATTGCTACCATCTGAACAAGCTAGAGCAGCGTCTACGGACGTAGAAACGTCGAACCTGTAGGGACGCGGGTGGTGTGGATGCTGAGTGGGGACCCTTGTGGCCGTCCTCGCCCTGGGGCGTGGTAGGTTGGGGTTACGGGAACAGGACGAGGGCGACGCAAGCGTCCCCACCCAGCATCCACCCAACCCCCGCCCCTACTGAAGGCGTAGACGACTCGCATATAAGCGCGAAAGGCCGTGCTGGCCTCAGCCCTCTGGTCATAATGACTCATTGCGCCGCCTCTTTCTCAGGCGGGGCTGTGTTGCCGGCCTGTTCCAGCGCCTCTGCCAGGGCTTTGGTCGCCTCTCGCTCGCCCACCAGTTCGATCAGTTTTTCGTGGCAGCGACCCATCTTCTCCATACGAGCGGTAATGAATTCGTGTTTGGCCGCGCCAGCGGCGAAGCCATACATGCCGCGCTGCGCCGCTTCGTACTCTAGCTCGATCTGGCGCATGAGGCGCGCTACCTCGCTTCCTTGCTCCATCGTGTGAGTAACTCCTTCTATCCTATTTGAACTGTTCCGCAATTTTGCATGTTATAATAGGATTGTTCTGGTTCAATTCTACATAAAAGCATCCGGGAACCAGGTTATTATCGTGCAGTAGCCCTGCGAAAATCGAGCGCAATCATGCAGAAAACGTGCGGTATTCATACGAGTTGTGTGAAGAGGTGCGATATATGGCAACTTTACAGGTAAGATACCCCAATCGCCTTCGGGCATATATCAAATTGAGTGGCTATACGGTTAAGGAAGTCGCGGAAGAATCCAACATTCCACTCAGAACACTCTTTGATTACTGTGCAGGAAAAACACCTATCCCCAGGAAGCGTCTCGATATGCTCGCCAGACTACTTGGCTACCCGGTTGAGTCTATTCTGTCTATCAATGATACTCCAGATGTCTTATCTCTCGTAAAATCTGAAAATACACAAGAGACTGTACTGACATCTTTGGGAGCATATGAGACGGATAAGCTACGCCGCGAACTTCTACAACAAGCAGCAGGGTTTGTTAGTGCTGCTGTTATATCTTCATCACATCTCTTGCTAAATGAAGACTTTTTTGATCGGCTCTCGAGAGCGTTAAAAAGGCCATCGAGCATTGATGAAACAACTCTGAATTACCTTGAAGCACGTACAGCAGGTTATTGGCAAGATCGTCATGGGGCAGTAGTTGCTTCATGTGACTTGTTTAGCTACGTTATAGAGCATCTCCAGAAGATAATAACCCTTCTTGAGGGATCACTATTCCCATCAATACGCACACGCCTCTGCTGTATCGTAAGTGGAATAGCTCAGCTTGCTGGTCACCTTCTTTTCGATATGAGTGAGTTCACCAGGTCACGAAATTTTCATAAGATTGCTATTACTGCTGCACTGGAGGGGGAGAATCAAGCACTAGAGGCTGTCTCATGGGGAAGAATGAGTTTCACCTGGACATATAACGGTAATCCGCTTGAAGCTCTTCGATATATTAAAGAGGCTCGTCGTCTAGCGATAGGGAATGTAAATACTACAGTTCGAGCGTATCTAGCCGCGGTGGAAGCTGAAATACAAGCCATTCTCGGAAATTCTGAAGCCTGTCTCAAAGCGCTAGAAATAGCTGAATGCGTCGAGGCACAACAGTATCCCGAAGAAGAAATGTACTGGCTCCACTTTGATCGCTCACGATTGGCCGGCTATCAAGGTATATCTTTTAGACGACTATATTGCCATGAAGACGCACGAACACATTTCTTTTTAGAGAAGGCTCAGAAAGCTTTGACAAATGCCTTGATACTACTTGATCCCACACGCATACAACGGCGTCCCGCACTTCTAATTGACCTTGCTGATACATACGCTCAGCAAAGAGATGTGGAAGGGGCATATGGATATGCGCTTCAAGCGCTATCGGTAATCGCTCAGACTAAATCACACGTAGTTGCAAAACGTCTTCTTACTCTCCGGGAGGGATTGGAGCCGTGGAAAGACTCTCCTTATGTCAAAAACTTAGATCAGCAGATGGCATCTCTTATCACGCATGGAGGGTACCGGGGAACGGTATGAGCGAGACAACATCAAATCTGAGAGGGGTTCTATATGTTATTGCCTGCGCGGCATCTTCAGCAACCCTTGTCCCGAACCTGGTCATACAAGCACAAGCAAAAACATGGGGAGTATGCGTCATCACTACACCGCAAGGAACAAAGTTCATCGATATACCTCTTCTAGAAAAGCTCACAGGCTATCCTGTGAGAAGTGAGTATAAGCGCCCTGAAGAAGCAGATGTTTTACCACGAGCCGATGCCATTATTGTATTCCCTGCAACATTCAACACGACTAATAAATGGGCGCTGGGTATCTCAGATACACTCGCACTCGGCATCTTATGTGAATATACGGGATTGAAAATGCCCATTGTGACTGTTCCTTGCTTTCGTACTGGTGGTGGGCTTGACGGACATCCGGCCTTTTTCAGAAGCCTCCAGATGCTGAGTGATTACGGCATACGTGTGCTGTATGAGCCAGATAAGTATCCTCCCAAGAATCAAGTGCCATCCGATGTGGTCCTTGCGGTATTGGATGAGACCATGAAGAGACATACTGAGAACAGAAATAAAGCTGATATGGAGAGTTATTGACATTGTGAAACTGTACAACCTCATCCTTGCGAGAAGCGCGGTACTGGACTCACGGAGCAGAGCCTCTTGCAATTCTCTACAAGCGGCCATATAGTTTCATTCTATCAGACGAAAAGCCTCCTCAAAAACGAGTCTCTCTAAATGGCTTCCCTTCTCTGGTTTCCCATGCTATAGTACAGCCGCAGCTTTACCGTCTGTAAAAAAGGCGACCATACATCAGATATGGTCGCCCTCAAAATACTCTAATCTACCAAACCGCGCGCTACGCGAATTCTCGCAGCAGGTGCGACTGGATGGGGTGGCGCAGGGTGCGCAGCGCTTTTACCTCGATCTGGCGTATGCGCTCGCGGGTTAGCTTAAAGCATACGCTCAACTCTTCCAGTGTGTGGCAGTGACCGTCGTGCAGGCCGTAACGCAGTTCGATCACCTGTCGTTCGCGCTGGTTGAGGGTCTCCAGGGCGCACCCGATCTGATCGCGCAGGGCCTGGTGTGTCACAATATCAGAAGGGGTTGTTGCGCGCGTATCTTCCAGCGTATCCGCCAGGTGATACTGTTCGTCGTCGATCAGCGGCGCGTCAAGCGAGATAGGTGTTTCTGCCATACTTTGCAGTTCAAATACGCGCTCTCTGGTCATTTTGGCCTCTGCCGCGATCTCTTCGGGCAGTGGGTCGCGTCCCAGTTCCTGGTAGAGGTTGCGCGTGATGCGTTTGATCTTATAGATCATCTCAACCACATGCACCGGGATGTGGATGGTGCGCGTGTGTTCCGCAACGGCGCGACTGATGGCCTGGCGAATCCACCAGGTAGCGTAGGTGCTGAAGCGAAAGCCGCGCGATGGATCGAATTTTTGCGCGGCGCGAATAAGACCCAGATTCCCTTCCTGCACCAGGTCAAGCAGGGAAATACCGTGATTATTGTAGCGTTTGGCGATGCTGACCACCAGTCGAAGATTTGCCTCGACCAGCCGCCTCTGTGCCTCCATATCTCCCTGTACAACCCGCCAGGCGAGCGAAAGTTCTTGCTCGCTGTTCAGCAGTGGGAAGCGTCCAATTTCGGCGAGGTACTGGCGAATAGCGTTATCAACGCTCGCATCGCTCGCTGCCTCTTCATCGCTCCCCTCCTCATCATACTCATCTGTATTAGCCTCAAATACATCGTCCCCCTGGAGCCATTGCGATCGTATTGATCGCATGTCGTCCACATCTTTTACCACCCTCTTTGCGATGGCTACCATGCTTATCCTACTCCTTTACCTCTAATCCACTTACCACATGTTGGTAACCGAGGGAAAAATAGGCAATCCCTACTAACCGGAAATTTTTCCGGCTTTTGTCCCCCCTGTCTCTACTAGATGCAATATCTGTGCCAATTGATACATGAGGTACTTCATGCAATTCATCTCCATGCATCAATTGGCCTGTGATGCCCGTTAAGGCTATCTGCGCGTTCTACGCTTTTTGTTTCTGTCTTTCAAAAATAGGTGGAAATTTTTTCGCAATTTGGGGAAATATCCGCAGATTGACTGCCGGCACACGAGCCAGGGCGGCGGCTCTGTCCCCGCCCTGGCTGGTACGCCATTCGCCAAATTGTCTACAACTCCCGTTTATTTGGTTGTGTTGTGGTTGGAGTAAAGCCTTTCCTTACGCATGTATTCGTAGTGAAAGAACAATTGTATGCAAACAGATTTGTGGTTGATAGAGACTGGCAAAAACGATAGATGCCCCTTATGCAGCAAGCCCTTGAAACGCGGAACGCGGACGTGTTTTGGCTGTGGCTTTTCTAGCGACGCGCCCTCTGTTTGGATTGATCCTACGGTACATGCCTACCAGCATGTCATGCCACAAAGCGTCACGAGAGATTTGACGCCGGACCCACAGGCGGCCTCTCCCATCTGGCAGTATGAGTCGTCAGATTTCGAAGCGGCAGGAAGTCTGCCGATGCTTTCCTTATGTATGCCCGAATCGCCGGCAAAGCCCCGGCCGCCAGCGCCGAACAGGGCGACCACGCGCCGTTTACCCAGGGTTGATGAGATCGATACTGTGCCGCCGCGCGTATCGCCCGCGCGCGACATCGATCAGATCGATACGCTTCCCCCCGGAAATGGACAGGGGAGGCGCGCTATGATACTTGCGCCGCAGAACACGCCCACCGAGAGCGGCTCGCGTTCCTGGACGGCTGGCGCTGCCAGTGGTTCAGCATCCGCGCAGTTGATTATGCGCTCCGGCAGGAGCAAACCCGCGCAGCGAGTCGAGACATTTAATCCTCTAGACCACACTCGCTGGTGGTTATTGCGTCCTGGCCGTATCGAGTTTATCCTGTGGCTGGGTGGAACTTTGCTGTTAATCGGCGTAACCTGCCTGTTGTTGTTCGTCTTCGCGCTCAGTTTCCAATGGGTCATGCCGTTTGCTCCTGCCAACCCACTTGCTACGAATGCGAACGGCAATAACGCGCAGCAGCATAGCGTAGCGCCGGCCGGGACAGGTCCTTCTCTCATGATTTCAGCCACAAGCTTGCTGGTTCCAGGTCAGTCAATTCACCTGCGCGGCCAGGGATTCAAATCTTCCATCATGGTCGCATTCTACTTTGATGGAAAATATTCTTTGCTCGATCAAAACCAGAAGGCAGCCTGGCTTCGGACAGGTGCGGGTGGAACGTTCGAGTCCACTCTATGGCTGGGAACAGGTTCCATGTGGTCGCCCGGCGAGCATATTATTGCGGCCCGCGATGCATCGGGCACGCCATTGGTTGCTATTCAGATCCGGCTGGCTGCCAGTTCCAATGGTACCGTTGCCAGTTCGTCGCCCGTACCAAATTCGACGCCAGGTGTCACGCAAACTGGAACCCCTACTCCAACGGGACCACAAAGTACCCCCGTTGGTCGTCCACCGGTGACTGTGACACCCACATTACCTCCTGTGACGCCGACTCCTTCGCCGACCCCGGCTACGCCGACGCCTACGGTCACACCGACAGTTGCGACATCGCCAACCATCACCCCAACGGTGAAAAGCTCACCAACCGCCGTCACAACACCAGCCCGTGGAACGCCTACTCCTGGCGCTAGCCCTACTGCTGGCAACACAGGGCTGGGCAATGCCTTGAACGATAGCGGAGTCCCGCCGATGGCGGCGCGTCTTGCCTCTATCTCACCGCTGATCTGGATCATGGTGGCCTGCTATATTCTCTCTATGTTATCTCTGGGCGGGGCTGGCATCATGTACAGAAGACATCGCAAAATTGTGATGTAGATGTACTGAATTGGACAAATGGCGGCGTGGCTAGACAAAATCCCCACGCACCAGTATAATTACAATGGATTTGTGTACGTGGGATGTATTTGAGATAGGAGAGACTCTCTATGTATTATTCTAGTGTCAAAGCAACAACTTTACTTCCTGGTGAACAGGCCTCTTTAGCAGAAGCAGTTCCCTTCATTCATACGCCCTATGTTCTGACCGTTGACGATGATTTGGCTATTGTAGACGTGATCCAGTCATTACTGGAAACGGAAGGATATAACGTGTTCGGCATTTCGGATAGCCTGAAAGTACCTGGCTTTTTGAACTCGTTACACGATACTCTTCTTCCTGCGGTCATCCTTTTAGACCTGATGATGCCTGGTCTTTCTGGCTATGAAATTGCCCGCATACTCTCACAAAGTGAGCGGTACAAGCATATTCCCATCATAATCATGACTGCAGATAGCCGCGTTCAGAGCTTCGGCGACATCCAGGGCGCGATAGGTTTTGTTGCTAAACCTTTCCGTCTTGATCCTCTACTTGCCAAATTGAAGGTCTATCTTGGCCCACCAACCCTCTGATCGGGAATTACCAGAGCAAAGCCCCGCCCCTGCATCGTTCATATTGGTGGAAGTTTAATTACCAGGGAAGGAAAACGCCCTGCTAAATTTTAGAACCGACATATTCCAAAAGATGATACCTAAGAGTCTAGTTGCGACCTGACAGGCATAGCATAATGATAGAGAGGATGCGTTTGTTTCAACGTGTTCAACAAAATTCACTAAATTGAGCAGGAGTTCAAGTAATTGTATGCGTAAAACCCAGGTACATTCCTCATTATCACCTGTGAGGCAATTTATAACACCGAAATCTCCCATTTCTATCATCATACGCATCATAGTTATTGGTAGTTCCCTTGTTGCGAGTGCCGCGCTTGCCTTTGTGCTGACGATACAGGCGCGTTCAACCGCGCGCGCCGACCCGACGCTTATTTCAACGCAGGTGCCAGCGATCGATACGAAGTATGGCTCGAACCCCTGGGACATTAAATTTGATAAAAGTGGTAATGTCTGGGTGGCTGAACCCCAGTGCGATATTAATGTCAATGCCTTTCCTGTTTGCTCTCTGCCCCATCAGAGTGGGATCATAGAATATTCAGTTTCTGGTTTTAGCAATGGCGTCCAGCCTCTCAAGGTGCTGGTTGAGCCGCCTGGCTATACCAGCCCTTTTTTTCTGGCTTTCGATAGCAGTGGCAATCTGTGGTTTTCAGAGCCGGTGAGCAATGCCATTGGCGAATACAATATGACGCAGGGTACCTGGCAGCAGTGGACTGTGCCTACAGCGGGTGCCAGCCCTTTGGACCTGGTCTTCGATCAATACGGGCATCTCTGGTTTACTGAATTGACAGGTAATAAAATTGGCGAGTTCGATCCTGTTTTCCAAACATTTAATGAATATGCTCCGCCAACGGCCAATAGCCGACCTTATGGCATTACGGGACCCGATCCGACCACCAATTCTATCTGGTTCACGGAAAACAATGGGGACGTGCATCGTATCGGGCAGATCACGCCCAATTCTGACGGCACCATCAAAAATAATCACATAAACGAATACCTGACAAATATATCCTGCCCGGGAAGTAACTGTATTACGCCCCATTTGATTACCTATGATAAAACAGGCAACATCTGGTGGAGTGAGGGATTTGACGGCGCGATTGGAGAACTGGTGATTAGCCAGGCTGCGGATGGCACCAGTAATGGCGTGACTGAATATTCTGTGCCGCCGCCCAACTGTCCTCCCAACTCTAACTGCGCGACGCATATTTCCGGTATCGGCGTGGATAGTAACGGCGTTGTGTGGTTTGACGATGCGCTCAGTTCGCGCTATGGTTCGTTCACGCCGTCTAACCCGTCAGCTACGCAGTTTAGTATCTACATCATCGGAGGATGTGTCACCAGCAATGCGCACCCGAACGATGGACTGGCCATTGATAGCAACAATAACGTCTGGATCAGCGAGGAGTTCGCCAATACTCTGGCACAGGCGCAACCGGGTACCGTTACCAACCCGACGCCCTGCCCGACGCCGTCATCCAGCCCAACGCCGTCATCCAGCCCATCGCCTTCGCCCGGCCCGACGGTCACGACCACGCCGGCTCCCAACCCGCAGCCCGGCCCGGTCAATAAAACATGGTACTTTGCCGAAGGGCGCGCCGGAGGGGGCTTTAACGAGTATCTCTCGATGAACAATCCTACCAACACCCCCTGCGCGGTTACTATTCAGTATCTCTACACACCCGATCGCGGTATGGCGCAGAAAAAGAACGTGCAGGTGAACATCCCCGCCAATTCGCGATACGAAGAGGGTGTCGATGGCGATCTGGGAACGTCGCCCAACGGTCCCGGCGTCACCAACTCTGCCATTGTGACCGTAAATACTGCCGCTACTCCCAACTGCGCCGGTATCGTGGCGGAGCGTCCCATGTACTTCAATGCCCTGGGAACCAGTAGCGGTAGTGATGTGTTGGGCGTGACGCGTCTGGGTACGACCTTTTACATCGCTGATGTTGCGGTTGGCAGACAGCAAGGCGGTGGCACTTACTCTTCGTTCATTCCCATTTTGAATCCACCGGCCAACACGCAATCGGCTACTGTCACCGCCACGTACTATGTGAACGGGGTGCAGGTGGGTCAGCAGCAAACGGTGGTGCCGGTTGGCACACGCGGGACGATCTTTCCCAATAGCTATCAGCCCGCGCTGCCCGCGCACGTCGCGGTGGTGATGACCTCATCGCAGCCGGTAGCGGTCGAACGGCCCACCTACTTCAGCAACATCAACGGCGGCAACGCGGGTACCGTCTCTGGCGGCGCGGATGTGATCGCAGTGCAATCGCTTTCCAATGACTGGCTTTTCGCCGAAGGCTACACGGGCGGTCAGTTCCAGGAATACTTCGTCATTGCCAACCTGGACACCAACGCCAATACGCCAGCTCAAGTTACTATTAAGCTGGAGCCACAGAATGGCAGCCCTATCAGTCCGGTGCAGATAACGGTCAATCCTCTGAGCCAGATCATCTGGAATGTCAATCAAGTGGCTCCCGGTCAGTCGGTCTCGGCTGAGATCAGTTCGACAGGCGCGAAAATTGTGGTGGAACGCGAGATGTTCTTTCGCTACCTTCATAACGCTAACGGACGCTCACTTACGTCTGCTGGTGGCACGGATGTGCTGGGGGAGGTGGGTCCGGCTGCTCAGACCCTGTATAGCTTTGCCGAGGGCTACGTCAATCTGGGCTTTGACGAGTGGTTAACCTTGCAGAATCCCACATCCAACCAGGAAACTGTCTGGATCACCCTGTATAATGCGGTGGGGAATACTTACACCTACACGGTAACTGTAGGGCCGAACTCGCGCGCCACACAGGACATCGTGTACGTAGTGTTGCGCAATCTTTATCGCAATGGAGACGGCTATAAAGGCTTAGAGGTTTCCATGACAGTGCAAACGACCAGTGTGAACGGTGGCCCTATCGTAGTCGAGCGTCCCATGTACTGGAATACTGCCGGTACGCAGGGGGGAAGCGATATTATTGGGTATACTGGTTTCTAAAATAGTTTTTGTTGTTACGTGTGTGTAGTGAAGTGAAGGATCAATCCTATGGATAAACGGAAAATTTTACTTAGTCTTGTAGCGTTGGGAACGCTGGCAGGCAGCCTCGCGCTGGCATTTAGCATGTTCGGCACCGGCGCTCGCTCTGTGTATGCCGGTACTCCTGGTGTCAGTGTTAAAGATTTCTATCTTCCCGCCGGGCAGGAACCCTGGGGGACGACCTTTGATAGGAGCGGCAATGTATGGGTGGCTATCCCCGGCTGCGACCCCGCGCCGACGTGCAGCAGTGGTACTCCTCCCGGAAAGATTGCTGAATATAACCCTTCCACTTCAAGCTGGATTGCCACGTACCAGTTGCCATCAGGTTTCGCGCAGGCGCTCTTCGTGGCCGTTGACGGTCAGGGCAATCTCTGGTTTCCGATGCCGATGTCGAACTCTATTGGTATGTTGAACCCAAATAGCAATACCTTTCGGCAGTGGGCGGTGCCTACGTCTGGCGCTGGCCCCTGGGATGTGGCAATCGATCGCAACGGTAAGGTCTGGTTCACCGAGCACTTTACAAACCAGATCGGTGAATTTGATCCCTCTTCGCAAACCTTTAAAGAATTTGCTACCCCTGCTGGAAATAGTCAGCCGTATGGTATTGTGGTAGATGGTTCAAACAACATCTGGTTTACCGAAAATAATTCATCTGTTGCTATGATCGGCGAATATACCACTGGCGGCGTGTTGAACGAATATAAGATTCGCAACAGCTCTGCCGGTGGATTGACTCCTCACCTGATTGCCGTTGATCCTACTGGCAACATCTGGTGGTCGGAGGGGTGGGTAGGCATGATTGGCGAACTGAATGTGAAGCAGGCGCAAGCAGGCACAAACCCTGGGGTCACGGAGTACGCTTATCCGGCTACCTGCGGAAGCTGCGGCGGTACGCACGCCTCCGGTATCAGTGTTGATAGCAACGGCCTTGTCTGGTTCACCGATGCTTTGCAAAGCATCTTTGGCTCATTTCCTGATTCGGGCAGTGGAAGTTTCTCTGTGTACCAGACGCCAACACAGAACTCCCATCCACACGATGGTTTGAATGTCGATAACCAGAATCGCATCTGGTTCACCGAGGAATTTGCCAATAAGCTTGCCGTAGCGACCCAAACGAACGTGCCACCGCCTACACCGACTGTTGGCACGTCACCTACTACCACGCCGACCAAAACCTCGTCGCCGACAGTGACGCCTTCGGCCACCATGTCCCCAACACCTTCCCCGTCACCGGGAGTAACCCTGGCGCAGGATAGCTTCCAGCGCGCTAATCAGAATGGCTGGGGCAAGGCTTCCGATGGTCTGACGTGGGGTGGCGATGCTGGCAATACCAGCGTCTTCTCTATCAAGAGCAATACCGGTCAGCTTAGCAATGGAAACAACAACTATAGCGCTGTGCTTGGTCCAAAGGCTACCAATGCCGAGGTCGTCTTCAGTGGCTCGATGAGTAGCTTTAACAATACGAACATGGGGGCCGTATTGCGCTGGACTGATGGCAATAACTGGTACAAGGCCTATATCGATGGCTCTAACCTGGTCTTGCAGAAAAAAGTCAATGGGTCTGCCAGTATCTTGAAATCCGTGCCTTTCGCGGCCAGCGCTGGTACGTCCTATACCCTGCGTTTCAGCATTCTTGGCTCGACGCTCTCTGTGAAAGCCTGGAAGTCGGGTACGACCGAACCTGCCAACTGGATGGCAACTGCCACCGATGGCACATTCGCTACAGGCTTCTGCGGCCTGCGTATGCTGGATCAGAGTGGCACGACAGTCACAATCACATCGTTCCAGGCTCTAGCCCAGTAGCGGCATCCCCTGTGGGTGTTCCGTCAATAGCCAGCCTTACGGCCTCGTTGTAGATGCTAAAAATAACATCTGGTTTACCGAAAATAACTCGTCGGTAGCCCGCATTGGCGAGTATACAGCAAGTGGGGTCATGCGTGAGTACCTGATACGCACTACCCCTCCCGGCGGATTAACCCCTCACCTGATTGCCATCGATCCCACAACCGGCAACATCTGGTGGTCAGAGGGGTTCGCGGGCATGATTGGCGAACTGAAAGTAGCGCAGGCTAAACCTGGCACCACCAATGGCGTCACCGAGTATGCCTATGCTGTGAATGGAAGCGCGCATACCTCCGGTATTAGCATTGATAGTCGCGGCACAGTCTGGTTTGACGACTCGTTGCAGAACATTTTCGGCTCATTCCCTGCTACGGGTAGCGGGTCGTTTACCGAGTATGCCACGCCGACCCCGAATGGGCATCCTCACGACGGTTTGCGCGTGGACTCACAGAACCGCATCTGGTTCGACGAGGAATTTCAGAACAAACTCGCTGTAGCTCAATAAAATACTGCACTGACGAGGAAGCAGCCGTGATGCCAGCGCTGGCATCACGGCTGCTTCCTCGTCAGTGCAAACCCCTGCTTACGCCGGTGTTTGATCGCTTGTTTCTACGCTGGCTCCAACACCCCGGCGCAGCATGGGAACCTTGTTGAGAGCCTCCCAGGGCGCGTCGATATCGGTGCGGCCAAAATGTCCGAAG
>DAHVFL010000071.1 GCA_027316975.1 Chloroflexota bacterium
GTTGGGGAATATCGGCATGAATAACACAGGAAATACAAACACGGGCGCGCAACGGCGCGATGCGCTCAATGAGAGTCGCGTGTGGCAGGTGTACGCGAGGCGCAAGTACGAAGAACCGCTGCACGAGATTGGCAATGTGATGGCGGATGATGTTGAACTGGCGCAGGTCTACGCGCGCACCATTTTTGATGAATTTAGCTGGGTCGAGATGGTGATCGTTCCGCGTGAGACGATCGTGACCGTCATCGCCTCGTAAGGAAGAACTATGACGACCGGAACACACAGGGACAACGCGGCGCTTTTCGGCGTCCTTTCATCGCTGGCCGACAACAAGCAGGCTATCGGGCGGCGCTATGCGTACTGGTGCAACGGCGCTCCTGCCCTGGAAGCGGCTGTCGCGGCTGCCGCCATGACGCAGGATGAGCTGGGACACGCGCGCACGCTTTATCCACTGCTGGAAGACTTTACGCAGGCCGGGGCCGATCCCCGGCAGGTCGAGCCGACCACGCGCACCCTGCGCTATGCTGTGACTGCCCTCGACGCTGACTTCGCGGGCTGGTCAGACTTCGTCGCCACCAATTTTCTGCTGGATACCGCCCTGACCATCTTCTTTGAGGCAGCGATGGATGCGAGTTACGAACCGCTGCGCCAGCGCGCGCGTAAGGTTGTGCTGGAGGAGCGCATCCATTTCCTGCACGCCGAGGGCTGGGCGCGCAGGCTGGCGAAAGCGGGAGGCGCGGTACGCGCGGCGCTGGTCGCGGCGTTGGGACGCATTTGGGACGAGACGCTGTGCTGGTTTGGCCCCGGCGACGACGCTGCGATGATACAATTACAGAAAGAGGGTGTGATTGATGCCACGCCCGACGAACTGCGCAGTCGCTATCTGCGCAAGATTATGCCTGCCTTGAATGAACTGGATATTGCCATGCCGGCCGCATTCAACGCCGCGACTCAGCAGTGGGAGTTGACGCAACCGCTTCCCTGGTCGGCGTGGGATGCGCAGGGAAGAAGATTGGGATAATCGCTATGCTGAATCGCCGGGACGCGGACGCACCCAGAGTAGAAGTCGTCTGTCCCTATTGCGCGTCACACGATACCGAGTTTTTTTCGCTGTTCGGCCAGCAACTGCTGACCGTGCAGTATTATTGTAATGCCTGCCATACGCCGTTCGAATATGTCAAAGACGACGACATGTTGAACACCTTCACGACACGAAAGGAAAGCCAGGAATGACCACTACGACCGAACGAACTCTCGTACATTACACCACGACCGATGGTGTCGCCATTATCGAACTCAGCAACGCCCCGGCGAACACCTATAGCTATGAGATGATGCGCCAGCTTGATGAAGCTATTCTACAGGCGCGTTTCGATGAGAACGTGCATGTGCTGCTGCTACGAGGCGCGGGCGAGAAGTTCTTTAGCGCCGGGGCCGAGATCAGTATGCTTAATGCCGTTACTCCGACCTTCAAATACTATTTCTGCCTGCACGCCAACGAGACGCTCATACGGCTGGAACAAACACCCAAGCTGGTGATCGCGGCGCTTAGTGGTCACACAGTAGGCGGTGGTCTGGAGATTGCGCTGGCCTGCGACATCCGCATTGCCAGGCGTAATAGTGGCAAGGTTGGCCTGCCGGAAGTCACCCTGGGCGTGCTGCCTGGCACGGGTGGAACGCAGCGCCTGGCGCGCGCGCTGCCGAAGAACAAGGCCATCGAGCTGATGATCGAGGGCAAATTGATCAGTTTTGAAGAGGCGCTCGAACTTGGCCTCATCAACTACATCTACGAGCCAGAAAACTACTGGGACGAGGTCATGCAGTTCGCGAAGTCATTCTGCCCGCCCAACAAAGCCTCCAAAGCTGTCGGGCGCATCAAACGCGCTGTGCAGTCTGGCGCGGAAGTCCCGTTCTCCGAGAGCCTGGCGATTGAGCGCGAGCTGCAACAATTGCTGTTCCAGAGCGAGGATGCCAGAGAAGGTATCGCGGCCTATACCGAGAAGCGCAAAGCTGAATTCAAGGGACGTTAAGCTGCGTTAAGAAGGAGGATGGACACTGCCAATGTTATATGGGGGTATTGAAGTAGGCGGCACCAAGATCATCTGCGCGGTCGGCGCTGGTCCAGCGGATGTGCAGGCAGAGAGCCGTTTTCCCACTACGACGCCTGGCGAGGCGCTCGCGCAGATAATCGCCTTCTTCCAGCAGTATTCGCTCGCCGCGATTGGCATCGGGTCGTTCGGTCCAATCTCTTTGAATCGCGGCGCGTCCGACTACGGTTTTATCACCTCGACACCTAAACAGGGCTGGGCGAACACCGACCTGGCCGGTACTATCGGGCGGGCACTGGATGTGCCTGTGGGTTTTGATACCGATGTGAATGCCGCCGCTCTGGGCGAGTGGCACTGGGGAGCAGGAAAGGACCTGGAGACCTGCCTCTACCTGACTATAGGAACGGGAGTTGGTGGCGGCGGCATCTGTAACGGACGGTTGATGCACGGCCTGCTCCATCCTGAAATGGGTCATATTCGCCTGCCACACGATCGGGGAGTTGATCCATTCGCGGGCATCTGCCCCTATCACGGGGATTGTCTGGAAGGATTGGCGAGCGGGCCTGCCCTGCAAGCGCGCTGGGGAGCGCCAGCCGAGAGCCTGGCTGCCGATCACCCGGCCTGGGCGTTGGAGGCGCACTACCTGGCGCTGGCCTGTGTCAGCTTCATGTGTATTCTCTCCCCGCAGCGTATCATCCTGGGCGGTGGTGTCATGAGCCAGCCCCAGCTCTTTCCGCTGATTCAACGAGAAGTATTGACCTTGCTCAACGGGTACATCCAGGTTCCTGCGGTTATGCAACACATCGATACCTACATTGTGCCGCCAGGTCTGGGCAGCCGGGTGGGCGTGCTGGGCGCGCTGGCTCTTGCCGGGCAAGCTGCGCTTCAGCAACAGGCGGTGCAGTAGTAGCATCAAAGTCCGGGCCAGCACGACCACTTACATTTCTGGCGCTGTGAATTTTTGAGCCTGCAAGCGTTTGATTAAGGCAGGGCGGCGCAGGTGAGACCCGATCCAGGCGCGGAAACGGGCTTGAAATGCCTGGTTCTCTTTGAAATGATCGGCGGCGTCACGCAGCTCGATCAATAAGCGCACGGCTTCATCGTAGCCAGTACCCGTACCACGCGCTGCTGCCTGATCGGCTTGTTGCCAGTAACTTTCCTTGTGTTCGTCAATATCTTGTAGATGGCGCCGGTGGGCAGCTTGCGCCTGTTCGCGCCTCTCGCGTTCCAGTTGGGCTTTAACAGCCGCGCTTTCAGCGAGCAGCGCGGCGTAGGTAACGCGCTCGCCGGTGGGCGGTGTCGCTCCAGCCTTGTCCTGATTACGCTCGCGCAACTCTCTGAGGAATAGGCGGCTCAAACCAGGTTCATTCTGTGCTAAACGCACCAGATACTCGTGGCCGCGCTCTGGAGGCAGTAGTTTGACCCACGCGGCAATATTCTCGCCGGTTGGTGATACGGCCTGCTTGCCAGCGCTGCTGTGTCGAGCTGCCGCGACGAGCAGTTCTTCCGGCACCTGCAACAATGCTGCCAGTTCCTGCTGTGCCGAGGTCAGAGCGCCAAAGCCAGGCGGAACTGGCGGCACACTGATGTCATTTTCCTCTTCGTCCTCGTTATCGTCGTAGTCGCCCATCATGTTCCGGACGGCCAACCAGACGATATACAGCGACCGCAGATCGCCTGCCATCAATTCATCGCGGATGGGAATGAGCGATCCCAGGTCGTATTCGGTCCATTCGTCGGGTCCTTCCATCTCGCCAAATTGGATATCGAGGATATCATAGTCCTTGTAGCGGGTGAGTTTGGCGAAATCTTCGAAATCATAGCCATCGAGGAGATTGCCCGGCAAGATTCCACGTGGGAAGCGAAATGCCAGTTGGGGCGAACCCCAGTTGGCCCAGTAGAGAAAGCCATCAAAGAACTTGTGAAGTACATCAATGGGATCGTGTTTGAAGTCGCCCCAGTGGTAAATGATTAAGGCATGGGTGGAAGATGCTTCGATGTGACTGGAAAGGTCATTGACAGCGTCGAGTTGCGCCTTCGTCAGAGGCTGATCGATGGTCATAAATTCATAATGCTGGTACTCGCTCATATAAACTTACCTCCATGGAGTATTCATGCGAGCTATTTACCGGAAAAGGCAGCTCCAGGGTAGTGAACCAGGGTATTATATTGTAGCTTGCAAAGGCAGATCAGGGCTTTTCAGGAAGACGTGTAAGAATTTGAGCAAGCAGCGTGTCTATGTGGTCAAATCGTCCTGTATGCTCTTTCAGGACGGTTGTATGCTCATTGAGCAAGGTTGTATGCTCATTGAGCAAGGTTGTATGTGCATCAAGACGGCTATTCACAGTTTCAAAGCGACTCTCTAAAGCACCTAAACGTTTTTCTAGCGTCTCAAAACCGCTTTCCATGCGTTGATTCATATCATTGAGACGTTCTTCAACGTCGATTTGACTGATCTTGATTTCTTTGATATCCAATTGCTGAGAAGAGAGCATACCTAGCAGCATAGTTACATTCCGGTTCAATTCTTGAATACCCCCGCTTGAACTCTTCTGCAACAATGACACTGTTTTTTCTAAGGTAGTCAGTCGCTCTTCTGATGTTGTCATTTTACCCTCCTGGTCACACGCGCCGTAACTCTACGCGCAGTATATCATACTCTGATAACAATAACACCCAGGTCTACCATGTTGGGTAACATCGAATTTGGGTGTTGCGGAAAGAGCCTACAAAATAGATCAAACTGGCTTTTCACAAATATTGCATTTTTATAAAAAATAGTGTATAATTGATTTATCCTCTTCTCCTTCTCGGAACTTTATCCTTCTATGTGAAGCAACGCTTCAAAAGTATCTCTAATGTAGGAGCGTTTCAACTCAATCGTACTGGCATTTACATCCCGCGCTTATTCTCTTGATAGGGAGTGGGCGACGAATTGAGAAATTATGTTTTTTACCTGCGGGAGCAAGAGGAACAGTCGGATATAGTAAAGGATAACAGTATGCCACCTTTCGTCCTCTTAATCCTCGTACTCGTGATCTTTGCCTGCGCATTTGGATACAAGATTAATCGTGATGCCGCGAGGCGCGCGCATGAAAAGAAACGGAACCAATACCACGATCGAGTCTAATCGAAACAGCAGTGGTGCGTAGCTAACCATCTCCGCTAGTAACTGTATTGCTACTAAAGAGTAAAGAAAGTGAACCTCATGGCGAATCAAAAAGAGCTTGCTCTTCTCTCAGCAGGGAAGACGATCTGGAATACGTGGAGACGTGAACATGCTGAGATACAGGCTTTAGAGCCAGACCTGCACGATGCCGACCTGCGCGGCGCTGATCTTCAGGGGTTTGATCTAATCCACGCTGATCTTACGGGGGCTAATCTGCGCGAGGCAGACCTGCGAGGAACGGATTTGCGCGAGGCAGACCTGCGCAATGCCGATCTGAGAGGAGCCAATCTGAGCGATGCCAATCTCCTGAAGGCCCACCTCCGTTACGCGGACTTGCGCGGTGCCAGTCTGTGTCGCTCGATCCTGAGGGAGGCAGATCTCAGCAAAGCAGACCTTCGCGGAGCAGACATGGAGGGAGCCTTGCTTGGCAAGGCCAACTTCGACGGCACCCACTTGATCCAGGGCGAGATCGATGAAGCAAATCAGGAGGGAGCCATGCTTGCTAAGGCCACCTTCGACAAGGCGAGGCTCAAAGAGGTAGTGAGATGATAGAAGACCGCTACTATGTCCAACGCCTCACTGAGCAGGTGTTTTTGATCCGCGAGCGCGCCTCTCCCTCTGGAGAGGCGGGACCCGATGACCGCATTGTGCGATCATTCGACATGCGCCACGACGCCAGCATGTTCGTTGAGAGCATGAACGAGAAGCAGAGAAAGCTTGATGAACAATTCGGCCACTGGGCGCAGCACGCTCTTTGAGAAAGGTAGCAAGAGTTATGGAAACCAATGCAGATGGAACGTACTTTCAGGAAGGTGATCGCGTGCGAATCAAGCGCACAGGTGAACCAGGGATAATCAACGCCACCGACGGGGGAGTTGTCTACGTGCGAATGGATGGAACCAATGAGACACGGCTCTTTTCAGCGCGTCTCGACGAGGATGCTTACATCGAGTTTGCCGGCGCAGATGCCGGGGAAACCATCCCCCATGAGCATGGTGAAAAGTCGCCTACTCCCACTTCATAGGCGACTTCGTTCTCCGATGCACCGCCATCATCAAGCCATCATTTAATTCCTCGCCAATTGGCAAATTCCGGCTTAAGCAAGGCGCGCAGAGGCTCTTTCGCCCGGTGAAAGTACGTCTTGGCTGTGGCTTCCGGGATGCCGAGTGCCTGCCCAATCTCGCGGAAGCTTATACGATCCCTCCTATCCCTGTTGCTCTCCGAGCTTCAAATAATGAGGATGTCTCACGGTCGCTACCCATGTTCCGAATAGACTCACGAGTCCCCCACCAATGCTCCACAGACAGAGCAGCAGAAATGAGATCACCATACTCCCAGTCGTTACGGTTGTAGCTTTCACGGCGAGGTTGCCTGGATAAGTGGAGATGAGGCTCACCAGGAAGGTAATCAGGTAGAAGACGGCTCCAGCGAGGGCGCCTGCCAGGAATCCAAACCGGCGACGGACGGCGATTCTGCCAACGATCAAACCGACAACAAAGCCGATGAGCAGGCTCAGTGAAAAATTGAGAAGTTCCACTACTGCCAGGG
This sequence comes from Chloroflexota bacterium, assembly GCA_027316975.1. Taxonomy (GTDB): domain Bacteria; phylum Chloroflexota; class Ktedonobacteria; order Ktedonobacterales; family Ktedonobacteraceae; genus CF-113. The sequence continues at coordinate 6,766 of DAHVFL010000071.1, forward strand.
CGAGCGCCGTTTTCACGGTCAACTTATCCACTGCAATTTGCTGGCTGGCCGCGTGAAAGGTTCCTGCAAACACGAGGGTAATCACAATCGTCAATAGGGCAGTGAACACCCCTGCAATGACACCTGCAATCGTTGTATAGTACAACCCCCTCTGAGGAAGAAACGTGCGTTGCTGAGTTTGTAGTCCATTCGGTTGTTGAGGATACTGCGTTCTTGCCAGTGGAGGTTCGACCTTACGCGTCTCGGTTGGTTGAACCTGTTCTGGCGGTTCAAGGCCGCTCGGCCCTGTCGGCTCACTGGTGGGCGGAAGTTCTTCTCCGCTGTGGAAAGAGCGCAGTTCGCTCTGTGCGTTCGTGTCTTGCATCCTGGTCCTCCTTCGATTGATGCACCTCCATTTGGAATGTGCCTGGTGAAACAGGCACATTCCAAATGATAAGCCCCCGCGAGGAGGCCGCGTTCCCGATTTACTCTCCCTGGCGTCAGGCGCTACGGCTACGACCACGTGAAAGACCGACCGTCAGGAGTTGCCATATGGCCACCAGGATGATCGCTCCGACCAGCGCCCTGAAAATGAGGACTCCAAAGATGTTGATATCACCGATCCCCCTGACGACAATGACTTTTGTGAGCAACCAGGCACCTACGAGCGCCGCAATGATGGCCCCGACGAAGTCAAGCTAAAAAACAGAATAGTTGGAGTAGTAAGCACTCAGGCCACTTCGCCTGCACATCGATTCTCCTTTAGCGCCGTCTCCATCCTCTTGATCTCGATGTTCCTCCGCGAGAGACAGCATGTAAGATGGCGATAAGTATACAGGCTCCAATAAAGGCAATGATAATACTCACGATCAGGCTATTGGAAGAAGTGCCTCCCAGTCCCAGGAGGTCAGCCAACCATCCTCCGATGAAGGCTCCGATAAGGCCAACGATAATATCGCCGACCAGCCCATAGCCTCCCCCGCGCATCACACGGCTGGCGAGAAAGCCAGCAACCAACCCAACAACCAGCCACCAGAGCACGGTGGATGCATTAAGATTTACATCGGCTAGAACAAGTGTTGCGAGTGTCATGATCGAGTCCTTTCGTTGATACCGAGATACCGAAGTATCGTTCACTACGCTTTGTGCCACTCCTTTGGCCCGCCTGGCCTGGGGAGAAAAGCTATACTCTACTTTGAGTGTATTCAAGGTACGGTATAAAAAGCGTTATATGAGCGTTAAAAGCGGTCGCTCCTTTCTCAACTGCCTGCTTGCTGGCTGGTCTCGACGAACCAGAGCCATTTGTCGATGCCCCGGGCGATCTCTGTGAAGATGGCAGCCGTATCGGCGTCCTTCAATTCGATCGCTTGCTCGCTGGCGTAGCGCGCATGTCTGCCGAACTCGGTGAGCGTCGTCGCAAGAGCATCGATGAGGCCGTTCCCAGGAACATTCGAAAGCGAATACCCATCGAGTGCAGACCGCCCGGCGACCGCGTGCGCCGTTCCCTCAGCCGTGCCGCCAAGCTGCACGATGCGCCCGGCGATCAGGCTCGCATACTCCTCCACCCCTTCGGCAACCTTGTCGAATAGCTCGCGCAGGGACATGAAATTGGGACCTTTGACGTTCCAGAAGGCCTGCCTGCTTTGAAGCTGCAGATCGATAGTGTCGGCTAAGCGGCGGTTCAACATCTCGATCAGTTTGGCCTGCTGCCCCTCGGGTAGGACATAATTTTTTTTGGACATGAGAGAGTCCCTTTCATTCAAGTAGCTCTTTGTGCGATAATAGAGAGGGCATTACATAGTGGGCAACCCGAAACTCTCTTCCATCCTTCTGCTCTTAAAAATGTAATTTGTTTTTTAAGTTGAGACAGTTCTCTTTTTTCTATCATCTCTGATTTTATATTAGCAGCAGAGCGTTATAAGGAACGTTAAATGGGCGACGTATACTTTACATTGCTGGGTCCGCCGCAAGTTCGCCACGCCGATCAGGTGCTGCTGTTCGCCACGCGCAAGGAACTCGCGTTGCTCATTTATCTGGCAGTGGAAGGCCGCGTTCATCCGCGCAAGGCCCTCTCCGAACAGTTCTGGCCAGAGGGTGACGCGATGCATGGACGGGCAGCCCTGCGCATTAGCCTGCTCCACCTGCGCCATCTACTGGGTGAGGGTGCTGTCCCTTACCTGCTCATCACACGCGATACCCTCGGCCTGAATATCACCTCTGCGATCGAACTCGACCTCCATATCATCCACGAAGCCTGGAAGCTGGCGCGCGCGTCGGCACGCACGACTCTCATCATGCCCGAAGCCGAACGTCGCAGCCTGCTTGTCCAGCTTCAACGCGCGGCCAACCTCCCGCGTGGCGAGTTCCTGGAGGGTTTTTCGCTGCGCGATGCGCCGGCCTTCGACGACTGGGTGCGCTTCCAACGCGAATACTGGCACTTGCAAATCAACGAGATCTTCGACCGGCTCTCCTACCTCCAGTTTGAAGCGGGAGAGCTTGCGTCTGCCATTGCAACGGTCAAGCGTTGGCTCGCCCTCGCCCCGCTGCACGAGGACGCCTACGAGAGGCTGATGCGCTTGCATTTCGCGACTGGGGACCGGTCCGCCGCCTTGCAGGTCTATGACACATGCCGGGCGAAGCTTGCATCAGACATGCAGATCGAACCGACCGCAGAAACCGTGGCGCTGGCCAGCCGTATGCGGGCCATGGCACCTCCTCCTCGCAAGCAGACGCCCATGCCTCCGACAGCTCTTTCGCTGGCGATGCTCCTCGACGGGCCGCTCCTGGGGCGGACAGCGGAATTGAGCACATTGATCAGGGTCTATCACAGCGCGCAGCGTGGCCGGACTTCGGTCGTCCTCCTGGAAGGGGAGGTTGGCATTGGCAAGACGCGACTGGCGAGCGAGTTTCTGGCCTGGGCGGAGATAGAGGGGGCAGATGTGTTGCAGGGACAGGCCTTTGAAACCGGGGGTCAGTTGCCCTATCGGCCCGTGATCGAAGCCCTGCGCCCGCGCATCGAGCTGGAGAATGCCCCGGACAATCTACTTTCAGACCTGTGGCTGGCGGAGCTTGCGCGCCTGCTTCCCGAACTAGGCGACCGCTATCCTGACCTGCCTCTTCCAACGGGGGACAAATCAGTAGCACGCACCCGGCTATTCGAAGCGCTGACCCGCCTGGGACAGGCTCTGGCGGCGCGAGCGCCACTGGTCTTGTTTATCGATGATGTGCAGTGGGCGGATACCGCTTCGCTCGACGTGTTGCATTACATGGCGCGGCGCTTCGCAGAGAGTCGGACACCTGCGCTCCTGCTGCTGGCAATGCGCGTGGGTGAGGGAGAAATGAGGCCCACGATTGCCGAGTGGCGCACTGGTATGGAACGGGCTGTGCCACTGACACGCTTGCAGCCTGGCCCTCTCGCTGACGAAGACATCATGCAATTGCTCCAGACATTCGCGGGGGCAGGAGGTAAAGATGGGAGGGACGCGGCGAACCTGGAACGCTTTGGTCAGTGGCTGTTTGCTGAAACAGAGGGACAACCGTTTTATATGATAGAAACGCTCAAGGTCTTGCTCGAACGCGGGGCGCTCGTCTCACGCCCAAATGAAGAGGGTGGATGGACGATCGACTTTACGGCGGCCATGGAACACGAGGTGGTGGTACGAGGGTTCTTCCCGCCGAGTGTGCGTGAAGTCATTGTTGCCCGATTAGAGCGACTTCCGCCGAACGCTCTGACGCTGTTAATGGCAGGAGCCGTCCTCGATCAGGGGATCACCTTTGAGCATCTTTGCGAGGTGGCTGATCTCGCAGAACAGGACGCGCTGCCAGCCCTGGACGAAGTGCTGCGCAGTCATCTGCTGCTTGAATCGGAGCGCGATGGGGGAGGAAGAGGAGGGCGCATGACGGGCGGGCGCTACGCATTCGCTCATGCAAAAATACGAGCGGTGGTCTATGCAGAGGCGGGTGAGGCTCGGCGGTCCATCTTTCACCGCCGCGCGTTGAAAGCGTTGCAAGCGGCGGGTGCGCCTGCGGCTGAACTGGCATACCATGCCCTGGCTGCGGGACTGGCAGAACCGGCCTTCCACTGGAACCTCGCAGCCGGCGATGAGGCAATGCGGGTGGTGGCGGTGAGTGGTGCCATCTCCTTTTACGAACAAGCACGGCATCTGATGGCTGAGCGCTTGCATGGGCTTGAACTGGGAGCCATGCCCCCTGCGCCTGAGATCGAGCATCTCTACACCAATCTGGGGCGAGCGTATGAAACGAACGCGGAGTGGGGAAAGGCTCGGACGGTTTATTCTGCGATGCTGAAATACGCTCAGGATGCACGCCAGCCGGTAATAGAGAGCGCCGCCCTCACCCGTCTGGCGACCCTTTCCGCAAAGTAGTCTTTCGAGGATGAGTGAAGCTGTGCCACAAACACCACACATTGAGCGACATTTTAGGCCTGGTGGGTATCTCGCTGCTCGTAGCGACGCAGAGCATTAGGCCAGTGAGCGCATCCGCGAACAACAAGAAATCAAAGAAAAGACCGAATTCGCATTTTTAACGTTTTATTTAACGCTCTGCGAGTACTATGCAGGTAGATAGTACTCAGTTTTTTTACTGATCGCGCAGAAAAAATCATGATCCGTCCACAGAACAAACTCCGTAGCATGTGTCTTAGAAAGCCCGGCTCGAACAGAGGCAAGCAAGAGTATGTTCGAGGAACGAGGTTTCCATGCTAATGCCATACTTTCAGACGATACGCCTGCCGGGCGTTATCGCTGCGCAATCCGAGCAGGATGATACTCAACTTGTGAAAGCCAGCCAGGAGGGAGATCAGGATGCCTTTGCGCTTCTCGTGCAAAGACACCAGCGCCGCGTCTTCAATTTGAGTTTGGGCATGTTGCAGGACGAGGAAGATGCCAGCGAAGTTACCCAGGAGGCTTTTTTGGCGGCATGGCAGGGGCTGCCATCATTCCGCGGTGAGGCATGCCTTGCTACGTGGCTCTATCGCATCGCCTACCACTGTTGTTTGCGACAGATTGAACGGTGCAAGCGAGAGCGTGCCTTGCAAGCAGTCATGGAAACTGAACAGGTACTTGAAGGGATGTACAAGGAGAAGCAGGTAGAAGATTTCCTGGAGCAATGCGACCGGCAGGCCATCGTGCGCGAGCAGATAGAGAAATTGCCCGCCAAATATCGCATGGTGTTGATCTTGCGCCACCTCCACGAGAAGACGTATGAAGAGATGGCTGACATCCTCACTATGCCGGTTGGCACGATCAAGACTCATCTCTACCGGGCCAGGAATCTGCTGAAGGAACGCCTGCTGGCTCAGCACCTTTGCGTCCCTGAGTCATAAGTGCAGCCCTCCGGGCGAATACTCAAAGAACACTATGCAAATGGGAGAATGAGTAATGAGCAGAAAAGACTATGAAGAAATATGCGCCGAACTAGACAACACGAGACAGAAAGACCATCCTCACGCATATGATGCTCTTTCCCAGGAAGAAAGAGAGACCATAGAGTATTGGATAGGACGTGCCATACAGCCTGCTCAAAAAGCCGATGAGCGTCATAGCAGCTACGGACTCAAATATGAGTATACGCGTGAGACGAAAGTATATGTCTCGCACGCGCAATTTAAGGGAGCAATGTTGGTTGCGGGATACCTGCCAACCGAGAAAAGCGAGCAGAACTGGCATTTTAAGATCAAGCCGACCTACGATGAAAAAAGCTTCTCCCAAAACGTTGCGAGTCAAAACAAAAGCACACGCCTGCCAGCCTACAGAAGCACCCCTCAGGGTGAGCAGGATCTACAATTACAGGCCCTCGTTCAAAAGGTTCTTGCTTCACACAGGGATGATGATTCATACGCTGTTATGATTTAGGAACCTGCCAATGTTTTGCCTTCCAGGCTGTGATTAACGCTTTTTATAGCGTGAGCCTGTTGCCGGAGCCAGTCGGGTACTCCACCAGAAACTCGTCTTCATAGTAATGATGGAACTTTTGCACATTTAAAGTGGCCTCACGAATCGGTCTCCTTTCTGCTGTAGAGATACACAACCCGATCTCAATCACGATTCATTCCTTTTTGTTATGATTTTAATAGAAACTATGTATTGGAATAATAACAAGAAATCGGCTACACTTAGTGATAGTTGATTGTTGTTTCACGGCCACTCAATCATATCGATGCGAGTATAAGAAGCGTGTCATTGTAGATGTCCTTCGAGGCAGCTAGACGCTGAGGTCGTCGTGTTTCCTCTCTCATTTAAGAAGTAGAGCATATGCAGACAAAGCTTTTTTCTCACCGAGAGCGCAAAGGAGAGACACAACAGGTAGAGTCTCCTTCCCATCCTCCAGAGGGACAACAACCGGCAAAGGCAGTCAACTTTACGTACAACATGATTGGATTGATCCTGCAAGGTGGTGTTATCCTCAGCGCCGTG
>DAHVFL010000072.1 GCA_027316975.1 Chloroflexota bacterium
CTTCATTGCTGTGGATCATGCTTATGATTTTCAATTACCGTTTCGCAAGTAAGAAAGTAAGAATAACATCATGGCAGGTAATGTCTGCTACACTTTGCGTTGAAGCACCTCTTTATATACCTTGACCAGGCGGTCCGCGTATTGCGCCCAGCCGCTTTCGGCGTCAAGGGCCTCTTTGTCGCGTTCGAGCAGGTGGTATTCGCGCTGGCGGGAGTTGAGCAGGGCGCGCGTCAACGACTCGCGGCTGGCCGGGTCGTAGAGGATGCTGGCGCGTGGGGGGAGCATACCGCAGAAGCGCGGCAGGTTGGGCGCGATTACCGCGCGCCCGTAGGAGAGCGCGAGCATGGCAGTTTCCAGCATACCGGCAGTGTGAATGGCGAAATGGGGCAAGACTAGCGCATCCGCCGCGCTCAGGTAAAGCGATAGCCCGTCCTTATCGGGATTAGTATTGTGCAGGTGAAGCGTGGGAGTCAGCGCGGCCAGTTTGAGAATCGGTTGTGAGGCCTTTTTATCACACGGCGCGCCGACGAGCAGCAATTGCATGGGCAAACCTGCTTCTCCTGCGCTTTTCTCGGCCTGTGTTGCTTTGCGGAATGCCTCGATAAGCTGAATCAGTTCGCGCTCGTTATGCTGTGATGCCAGGCATAAAAAGGTATATCCTGCTTCTGCGGGAAAGTCCAGTTGCTTGCGAGCCTCATCGCGACATAGAAGCGGTGGCAGGAAACCAGCATAGCCGGGATGGGGCAGACAGCGCAGTTTGCGGCGCAGCCTGCGGTCGGGGTAGAGCTGGTCCGGTTGGCGTGTAAAACTGATAATGGCGGAACTCTGGCGCATCAACTGGCGTTCCAGCATTCTAGGAACCAGGAAGCGCAGACCGCGCGTGCTTTGCCACCAGCCGCCCGCGTCAGTTGTGATAATACTGATGCCCCGGCGGCGCGCCAGCCACAGCCGAAACGCCAGCTTTTGTTGCTGCCGGTGCGAGAGATCAAACGCGCCAGGTCGATAGAAGTGCAGAATACCGATTGATCTTCCACGATAGGCGCGATGCTGCCAGAGCCAGGTAAGTGGAATGCCGGCATCGCCGGGAGCGCAGCGAATTTCCCGCGCCTGTAGTGCCCTCACCAGTAAATTCGCCGTCTCATCGCCATCCGGCGCGCGCGCGAAGTATACCGCCGGGGCGTCTAGCTCGAAGGGGGCGTGTTCCAGAAACGAGAGGCGTTGCTGGAAACGTCCCAGGCTGCGCGCCTGCTCGGTTGCAGCCAGTAATTGTTCGTTGGAAGAGCGACCAGCCAGGCGCAGCAAAGGGCGATGGATACAGGCTAGAAAAGCTATCTCGCGCAGTTCGCGCAGGACCGCGCCGAGCGTATCAAATGTATGCTGCTGGCCCGTATTGGAATAACGAGCCATGACCTCGGAGCGGCCTTTCCAATACGCGCGTCCCAGTATAAAGGCGCGTGTCAGGCGCGCGGCTGGCACACGATGCGTGGCTACCGCCGCTGGTTCGTACCAAAGCGCGTAACCGGCAGCATAAAGACGCTGGCACACGTCCTGTACTCCGGCGCTGGCAGGTAAATTGTCCCGCTTGCTCAGAAATGGTGAGAAGTAGCCCGTTGCGCGCAAGGCCTCAATTTTCACTGAAAAACAGCTACTGCTAAAGCTGGTGGGCGCGTTCAGCTTCGCGCGTTGGGAGGCTGGCTCGAAGTGGCCGAGCATGTCGAGCATATCTTCGGTCAGCCAGTGCGGGCGAGGAGCTTCCCAGCGTAAACCGACATGCGCGCCGATGCCATCCGCGCCCGTTTCCTGGTACGTCTGCGACAACCGTTCGAGCAGGCGCGCATCCGCCAGGGCGTCATCATCAAGAAATACTGCTATCTCGCCCGATGCCGCCAGCAGACCCGTGTTACGGGCGTAGGCCAGGCCGTTTTGTGGCTCGGAAAGGCAGATAACCTTCCAGACATCGCCGGTTTTTTTGGTCTGGTGTTTTCCCGCGCTCACATATGTCCGCACTGCTGCCGGCGTGCCATCGCTGGAACCGTTATCAACGACAATGACCTCAAACATAGTGTAAGGTAGGGTCTGACGCCGCAGGCTCGCCAGCGCGCTCAGCGCCAGGTTGCGCCGGTTGTACGTGCAGAGAATAATACTGAAACGCGGCGAAACGCTCGCCGGCTGGCGCTCGATGACCTCACTTTTGCCTTTTCGCGTATCCAGCCGGGATTTTTGCCGGGCAGTCATGACGCCTTCTGAGAACGCATTTTTCGTATGCATATAACCATTGTACCGGTGGCGCAAACGCACTGCGCGATGGCGCTGGCAATCGCCGCGCCCATCATACCGGCGGACGCGCTCAACGGCCATGCCAGCGCGAGTGTAAGCATCGCTCCTGCAGCGCTGAGCCAGACCTGCGCTCGTTTGCGCTCCTCATTCGCCAGCCGTGTGACACTGGCGCTGGAGATGCTACCCAGGGCCGTCGCCACCAGTAAGATACGCAATGGCATGACAGCGGGCAGATAAGCCGCGCCAAAATACCAGCTAATCAAGTTCGGACAAAACGCCACGCCGAACGCGCAGACCGGAATCGCCAGCCAGGCCAGGCCGAACGTTGTCTTGCGATACGCATCAGCCGCGTTAGCGGAGCGGCGATCCGGCAATAGACGCAATCGAAGTGGCAGTATGCAAGTTGTGTACAGGGTCGGCAGCGCCTGCATAACGCGCCCGCTTATCATGACGCCCAGCAGGTAATACCCCAGGTCAGCAGTGGAATGCGCGCGACCCACGAACGCGATCAATTCCGCGTGTTGCCAGACGATCACATCCAATATGACTGGCAAAAGCGAGCTGCGCAATCCGCGTGCCAGTTGCTCTTGTAACTCCATCCCTGGCTTGCGCGCCTGTTTAAGCGGCAGCAGTTTGCCAGCGCAAAGCGCGGATATCCATACCGTCAGCATACTGGCGACTGCCGGGGCGAGCAGGAACAGATACATCTGGTTGATGCCAGAAGTTACGGTTTGCGCGCTCAAGAGCGCCAGCAGCAGCGTGGTTGCCGCACCGAGCAGGTGAATGGCGGATAACAAATCGAAGCGGCGCAGACCGCGCAAAGCAATAGCAACGATGCCACCTGACATCTGTATCAGCGTGAAAAGTCCGGCCAGCAGTAGTGGCACGAGCGTTATGTTCCCAAAAAACCTCGCGCAGGCTACAAGGAGCAGCAGGTAGAGCAAGCAGTACAGCGCTAATCTACGACGGCGCTGGCGTGCCACAAAATAGAAGATGCTGGCTGCTATCTCCGGCTCTGCGCGACTCTGTATGTTGGCGATGGTGCGGCTGGTCATGGCTGACATACCAGCACCGGTAACAGGCGCGGCGGCTGTCGCCAGCCAGAGCGCAAAAGCGTACTGGCCGAAAAGCTCCGGCCCCAGCGTGCGCGCCACCAGTACTAGCGAGCAGAATCCGAACAGGACCGAAACTCCTATCGAGCTTAATCGCCAGAAGCCCGCGCGCATAATGGCGTGACTTCCCGCGCCCGCGTTTGCATGTTGTAATAACACCCTTCTTCCACCTCTCCACCACCCGGAAACGAGAACCCTTCCTACATGACCGGCAACACCCCCGGCCTGGATGAATTTTCCCAACCCCCATATTGTCACCCTGAGCGAAGAGTCTGACGTGCCGGGCAGCGAGATCCTTCGCTGCGCTCAGGATGACAGGTAAATGTTAGTCTGTAATCTCTGATTACATCTTTCTTCCAGTATGACATAACATGGCATATTTCAGAGTATGAAGCCGGTTGTAAGCAGGTAAATATAGAGTGCAATTCGGTTAAGTATCGAATTACGCGAATACATGGTGTTTCTTTACCAAAAGATGCAAGTCTTAACCCAAACTTAACCGTATTCCTTGCGCAACTTGTATGCTTGACTGGTATGATATTCATAAAATATCTGAGCGTGAAGTCGGGTGATGTGGAGGTTGTCGGGTGGAAAACGCCGTCGTATATGGTAGGGGCGACCCTTGCGGTCGCCCTGGTGTAAATACCGCGCAATCGCATATCGTAGATGTTACCCAAGCGATCGATGAATGCGCCTCTCTCGTGCAAATTACCGCTTCGGCAAAATGTGGACCTGCTTTGTTGCAGGCAGCGGGGCGCATACGCCGCACTATACGCCGCACTGATACGATTCTTTTCCTCGAACAGGTCTGCGCTATAGGGCTGCCTGCTACTCCTCTTCAAGGAGCGCAAAGTGTTGCGCGGCGCGTGAAGACGCTGCTGGTAGAGGTTGATTGTGATATCCAGACGTTCTATGGCCTCTCAGCGCTGACTTCCTGGCAGCGATTGCTCTCCCAGCGCCCGCTGGTAGTGGGCGCGAAAGACGCGGAAGAACCACAGGCAGAGCATCCACATGCTTTCCCAACCGCGCAACAAGCATATGTGAATACGCCCGCGCAATCCATGCCGTACCTCGCGTTCCTGGCAAGCTATCCCTCGCGCCGCATCTTGCATCTTTTCCCATATGAACTGGCCTGTCGTCACCAGTGTGTTCCGGTGGGGGCCGAACGTGACATGCTTACTATCGGAACCAGCCACCAGTTGGATGAAAGCGTGATCGCGCATATGCGGGAGGTGACCGGATGCGGCATATTTCAGGTACGCTGCGATGTGAGCATGATTGATGATGTGTTACAGTACTGGCAGAGCGCGCAAAAATTGCCGTCCAGCCTGGTGTGATGGAGGAGGAGGATGTATGACCAGAGTAGTAATACTGGGTATAAGCGGTCTTGATGCAGACTTGTTGCGGGTCTATGGCCCATCCCTGCCTGATATGCGTCGCCTGTTGTTGCACTCGCCATTTCTAGAAATGCGCTCGTGTTTTCCGCCTGAGCCAGCTCCAGCCTGGACCAGTATTTACACCGGATTGCATCCCGCCAATCACGGTATCCTGACCAGTAGCGACACCCCTTGTGGGTGTCCCGTCTTCCCAAAAGAATCCCATGCCATAGACGGAAACAAATATACGGGACATGCACAAAGGACATCGTTGCCGGTCGTTGAGACGTTCTGGAGCGCGGCCAGTCGAGCGGGGAAACGTGTCTGCGTCGTGAATCCTTTGCTGACCATTCCTGCCGAAAAGGTCAACGGCATGGCGCTGGCGCAGCCATTTTCCAGCGCGGAAGTTACACGGGCCGATGCGATGAGCATACCCTCGCCGCGCCAGTTGGAAGCATTTTGCAACGAGTTGCAATCTCGCACATTGCAACAGGCGGCGATGGCGCTGGAACTGTTTCATCGCGAGCCGTGGGACCTCTTCTTTCTCCAGTTGGATGCGCTTGATGCCGCGCAGCATTTTCTGTGGCGTTATAGCGATCCCGGCGATCCGACCTATCCGGGCCGCAACCACTATGCAGGCCGCATCCTGGAGTTTTACCGCCTCTTCGATGAAATCACCGGGCGTTTTCGCCGCTCTATCGCTGATGATTGTGTGCTGCTCGTCGTCAGCGGACACGGTCATGGACGACGCTGTGCCTATCGCCTGCATATCAATGAATGGCTGCGCAGTCAGGGATTGCTGGTTGCGCAGGAACGTTTGCAAGATATGCTTCCTCGCCTCGCGCGCCATCTACGCGGCAGAAAGGCTGAGAACCGCTCGCTCGCCAGTATCGATAAGCAGGTCAGCGCGGCGCAACTGGTTGAACTGGCGGGTATCAGCCCCTTTGGAGGTATCGCTCTAAACCGCGATGCGTTGGCTTGCAGGGGCGAGTCGTACCAGCGAACATGCGACTCGCTGCTTCAAAAGTTGCTGCAACTGCGGGTGAAAGGATACCCCGTCGTCAACTGGGCCAAAAAGCGCGAGGAGTTGCATGGCAGCGCTTCCACAATACGCTACCCCGATATCGTGTTTGAACTGCGCAGCGACTTCGGTGTTGCCAGCACTCTCTTTGTGCCACTCGTAACACCGGATGGAGCGCACCGCGTCATTTCGGGGGGACATACCGCGCAAGGGGTATTGTTGATGGAACACATACCCACCTGTATGGATATTCAGGAAGGCATCTCGGAACCTACCGTAATGGATGTAGCCCCGACCGTCTTACAACTGCTGGGGCTGGCGGGCAGCAAGCATGATGGTACATCACTCGTCTCTCCACAACCAGTCGCGCAACTGATTTGAGCCTCTCCGGGTGACTACCCATAAGTGACTGGAGATCCTTCGCTACGCTCAGGATGACACTCCTCAGACCTGTCATCCTGAGCGTAGCGAAGGATCTCCGTAGCTATTTGATTTTGTCCACCTCCGGGGGATTACCAGGATTCTTCCTCTTGACTCTGTAGTATGGTATAGAGTGTATACTTTTTCCAAAGGAGTGTTGGAAATGAATATGCTCTCGATTGGACAGGTTGCGCGAAGAGCCGGGGTCGGCGTGGAAACGGTTCGCTACTATGAGCGTGAAGGCTTGCTGGAAGAACCGCCGCGTCGGGCTTCTGGCTATCGTCAGTACTCCGAACTGGTAGTCAAGCGTCTCCACTTTATTAAACGCGCACAAAAGCTGGGCTTCTCGCTTAAAGAGATTAATGAACTGCTGCTGTTGCGCGTTGATGCGCAGACCGCCTGTGAAGAGGTCAGGCAGCGCGCAGAGGCGAAAATCTCTGAAGTGGATCGGAAGTTGATCGAGTTACAACGTATGCGGCAAGCCCTGATCCAGGTAGCCTCGCTATGCACAGGACGAGGACCAGGAAGTCCCTGTCCTATGCTTGACGCGCTCGACCAGCAGGAAACGCTTAATTCAGCCGAACGTAATGAGGAGTGAGCAACGTCAATGACATCAACGCAAGAGCGTTATGACCTGGTGATTCTGGGCAGCGGCTCTACTGCCTTTGCCGCGGCGCTCCACGCTGCTGAACTCGGCAAAAGCGCCGTCATGACCGAATTTCGCACGGTCGGGGGTACCTGCGCCAATCGGGGCTGCCTGCCCTCGAAGAATCTGATCGAAGCGGCGCGACTCGTGTACGATGCTGCCCATCCGCGCTATCCGGGCCTGTCCCCGGTGCAAATGCCAATTACCTGGGCGGACCTAGTAGCCCAGAAGGATGAGATCATCCAGGATTATCGCGCTCACAAGTACGAAAGCCTGCTTGATGATCCCGACCATATTCAGATAGTCCCCGGCCAGGCGCGCCTGGTTTCCGACCATGATGTAGAGGTGCGCAGCGCCGGTGGTGTAAGTCGCCTGGTGGGCGAGCAAATTCTCATCGCGACCGGTTCTGCGCCGGACATTCCTGATATACCGGGCCTCTCTGATGTGCCGTACCTCACCAGTGATCTCTTAAGTTCTGCCGATGACCCCTGGGGAACGGAACTGCGAGAACAGCCCCGCTCCCTGCTCATCCTGGGCGGGGGCTACATCGCGCTCGAACTGGGTCAGATGTTTGCTCGCTTTGGGACGGAGGTGACACTCATTACACGAGGCAAGAGCATTCTCTCTGACTACGAGCCGGAAATCGCCGGGGCCCTCACTGAGATTCTCCAGGAGGAAGGGCTGCGCATCATCACTGGAGCGCAGGCGCGCGGCGTGAAACGCTCGGAAGAGAGTATTTCTCTCTCGGTGAGGCGACATGGTAGCCAGCTTACATTTACCGCCGAAAAGCTTCTGGTGGCTAGCGGGCGACGCCCAAATACGCTGGCGATCGGCCTGGAGCGAGCAGGAGTGGAGCTAGATCAGGCGGGAGCCGTGCGTGTGAATCGCGCCTTGCGCACCAACATTTCCCATATCTGGGCTGCTGGCGACGTGATCGGACGAGAAACCGGGAGCCAGATGGCGACGCCCGTCGGCGCGCGTGACGGCAAGATCGCTGCCCATAATGCCCTCTCTGGAGAGTCGCTGCGAGAAGTGGACCATCTTGTCATCCCACGCGCTATCTTCACCGACCCCCAGGTCGCGGTCGTGGGCATGACGGACGAGGAAGCCAATGCCGCGGGGATTGTCTGTGAGTGTAATACTATCCCTCTAAGCGTGGTGCCGCGAGCCGGGGCTATTCGCGATACACGCGGCGTAATCAAAATGGTGCTCGAACGCGAGAGCCGGCGGGTCATAGGGGTCTCGATGCTTGGCATAAACGCCGGGGAAGTGATCCACGAGGCGGCGATGGCGTTGCGCTTCGGGGCGACGACCGCTGACTTCATCGATCTGATTCACGTCTACCCGACGATGGCCGAAGCGCTCAAGCTTGTCGCCATTTCTTTTACGAAGGATGTCAACCGGCTCAGTTGCTGCGCAAGCTAGCGACTGCCCGGCGCTCGTCATACTGGAGGAGAAAAGGAAGGAACCCGATGCAGCATCCATCGCTCGAAACAATTGCAACACACCTTGCGGAGCATTTGCAGTGCGAGCAGGAAGACCTCTGCCTCCCGATCTTGCATCAGGTGACACGAGGAAAACCCATCAAGAAAGTTACACTTGCTGCTTCACTTGGCGTGGGCCAGGAGGAAATAGAGCAACGCCTCTTGCATCTCCCAGATACCGAGTTTGACTCACAGGGCAACATCCTCGGCTGGGGCGTGACACTTGTACCCACTCGCCACCGTTTTCAAATATACGGACAGTCCCTCTATACCTGGTGCGCTTTTGACACGGTGTTGTTTCCCCCTTCGCTGCTGGCAGAAGCGCAGGTCCACTCGACGTGTCCGGTCACAGGCCATCCGATTACCTTTGTTGCAACTCCTTCTGGAGTGGTCAAGGACCTGGCTCCGGCGTCGAGCGTCATGTCGCTCATCATCCCGGCTGAGCGCAGCGAGTGCGTGCGCGCCACCTTTTGCGAACACTCTCTCTTTTTCGAGTCGCGGCAGGTTGCCTCGACCTGGCTTACTGCCTATCCAGAAGCAGTCCTTCTCTCCATAGAGGAAGCGGCAACGGTAGGAAAGATGGTTGCCGCATCCCGTTTCACTAATAAAGAATGACCTTGCGTGAGCAAATTCTTTTCCCCCAGGAGGCACGAGGAACTGGAACAAAATGCGCGTGAGTTCTGGTCGCTCTTCCTGGTGCAAGGTTCACATCCGGGGTCCTGAGAAGGCCGCGCTATCCGGGCGTATAAAAAAGAGAGGCGCATCGCCTCTCTCAAAGCTGGGGTGCAGGGATTCGAACCCCAATTGGCCGATCCAGAGTCGGCAGTCCTACCATTGAACGACACCCCAGAGTTTGTGTGCCTAATAGTATCCTAAGTCTTGCGACTTGTCAAGCGGTTTTTGGCCGATGATTCCTCGGAGGAGGGCGGGAGATCCTTCGCTTCGCTCAGGATGACAGGTCCCCAGGGCTGTCATCCTGAGCGAAGCGAAGGATCTCCGGTGAGTAATGCTACTCCATAATTCCATCCCGCCGCAAAGGTACGCGCATTTTCGGCGGCGAAGCGCGGCAGGCGTTGCTCAATTGCCTGTTCGAGTAATGCGCGGGGCAGCAAGTTCGTATAGCCTGCGAACACGCCGAGCATGAGGATGTTGACGCGGCTATCCCCGGCTTGCTCTGTCTCGCCAGGTGATGGCGGTAAAAGTTCTGGCACAAAAATAGCGGTCACACCGGCTTCTTGCAGAGCACGTTCAACCTCTTCTGGCGTGGGATAATGCAGACCGTTTACCCCGGCGGCCACCGGCAGACGGCGGTACAGGCTGGTGAAGGCCAGCGCGCCCTGACTCGCCACCGGTAGAGCGCGTAACACTTCGCTCAATTCCAGCGCGATCAGTATGTGCGCTTCACCGGTGGGAATGGCGGGGCTGGCTGCCGGTCCAAGTCGCACGTGGCACATGCCCGAACCACCCAGGCGCGCCAGGCTGACACGCGAGAGCACGCGCACCTCTTCGCCCGCCGCTTCAGCCGCCATTGCCAGCATTTCCATCATCGTAAGCGTCCCTTGTCCGCCAATGCCGAGCAAAATGATGTTGGTTGTCTTCATGCGGGCTACTCCTGCACCATATGCCGGAGTTGCACACCCGCGAATACGGGGTTGTCCTGCGACTTTTGCCCGTTCAACTGTTCAACCGGTTTGATGGCGTCGTAGGGACAGGCATCCACGCACAGGCCGCAGGCCACGCAGGTCGCGCTATCGATGCTCACAAGCGGTTTCACATGATCCAGCGAGAGCAGCACCGAGGGGCAACCCACCTTGTGGTAGCAAGGCGTATCTTCGCAGCCGCGACCGGCCAGGCACGCCTGCTGGTCAACCTGCACCGGTTCGTGGATCAAGATGCCCTGTGTTGTGCAGGGAGCTTCGGCGATTACCACCGATACGCCGGGGCTACGCATGGCATCCTGCAAGGTGGCAACCATCTCCGGCAGTTGGTAAGGATCGAGCCGTTTCACAAATTCGACGCCGCAACCGCGCGCGATCATGGCAATGTTGGCGCGTACACTGGGCGAGCCATCGGTGCGTTTGCCGGTGCCAGGGTCGGGCTGCATCCCTGTCATGGCGTTGCGGCTGTTGTCCAGAATGAGCAGTGTGAGATTGACGCCGGATTGGACGGCGTTGAGCAGGCCCGCGATGCCGTTATGGTAGAAGGTGCCGTCGCCCATCGCGGCCAGCACAGGCCGTTCGATACCGGCCTGCTTCATGCCCTGCGCGATGCCGGTACTGGCCCCCATAGAAACCTCCGTCCAACAGGTATCGAGTGGCGCGTTCATGCCAATGATGGTGCAGCCCACATCGCCCGTCGTAATCACCTCATCCTTTGTATAACCGAGTTGTTCGATTGCGCGATTGAGGGCGTAATACGTCATACGGTGCGGGCAACCAGGACAAAATTCAAGCGAGCGCGCAAGGGCCAGATGTGTTGGACGCGCTTGTGGCGCAGGTGTCTTTAGCATCGGCAGGGCATGTCCATTTTTGCCGTTCGATGGAGACCGGATGGGCATCTCCTGCATCCCTGGCGCATTGCTCACCTGGTGCGGGTGTGTCCAGGTGGGCGCGCGTCCAAGGTGCGCGTCAAGGGTGGCCAGCGCGTTTTGTATCAGCTCAAGGGAATAGTCTCCCACCCGCGGCAAGAGTCCATTGCGTTTGCCATGCACGCGCACATGCAGCCCATTTTCGGCAATGATTGCCAGTACTTGCGTCTCGATTAAGGGGTCAAGTTCTTCCAATATCACTACATGATCCAC
Organism: Chloroflexota bacterium; assembly: GCA_027316975.1. Classification (GTDB taxonomy): domain Bacteria; phylum Chloroflexota; class Ktedonobacteria; order Ktedonobacterales; family Ktedonobacteraceae; genus CF-113. The sequence continues at coordinate 11,137 of DAHVFL010000072.1, forward strand.
CTGTGACAGGAAATACTCTATTTCCTGGCGGGGCAAGGGGTGTATCATACCCAGCTTCAACACTGGCACGTCCGCGAACCAGTGCGGCGCGCGCTGGCGCAGTTCTTGCACATAGCTGAAACTGACGCCCGCCACCACGATACCGGGCCGCTTCCCCTCTTCCCCCCGCCCTGCCGGGACAAAGGGTGGGGTAGGGTGGATGAAGGGGTCTTGTGCTTGTGTTCGTTCTCCAGACTCGCTTACCACTAGGTAATTTACGTCGTTCGCCATAGCGCGGCATAATTCTCCGGCTAATTCTAGCCGTTTGATGGCATCGGCGTGCTGGTCCCGGCACCATTGCGGGGCAGCTTTGGTGAATGTAGCCAGGTCGCGCGGAAACGATGCCGGACGTTTCTCTGTCTCGCGTTCAATCTGGCCTACCTTCATCGCGGTGATGGCGTTGGCAACAGCCGTCGTTCCAAGCACGAAGACGGGCGCGCCCGTTTGCTCCGATAACGCGAAGGCCAGGCGTGTCATGCGGTATGCTTCTTCGGGACTGGCCGGCATGAGCAGGGGCAGCGATGCCAGTTGCGCGTAATAGCGGGTGTCCTGTTCAACCATGCCATAGTACACGCCCACATCATCGACGGTGTAGATGACCATCGCGCCGCGCACGCCACTATGGGCGATGGACAGCAGGCTATCGGCCATTACATTGACCCCGGACATCTTCATCGCCACGAAGCTGCGCTTGCCCGTCCAGGCCGCGCCGGTCGCGACTTCCAGCGCCACCTTCTCATTCACGCTCCACTCGACAGTTATGCCATACTGTTTAGCAATTGGAATGAGGGAGGTAATCGCTTTTGTGCTGGGATTGCCGGGATACCCTGTAGCGACATCGATTCCACATTCCAATGCAGCACGCGCTACAGCTTCATCACCTGTTAAAAAGAGCCGTTTACCGGGCATGGTCAGAACGTTCACTGCTGAATCCTCTTGGCATACTGCGTATGTCATTGAAATGGCCGAAAATCCTTATAGAAAGTAGTGTATGTTATACGTTTGCGGTCTGTCAAGAACAAAAGAAGGTGGCTCGTCACAATTCGCTATCAAAAGGAGGCAATCATTACGGCGACTGTGTATCACACGTTCAAGCGATCTCTAGCAGAGTTTTGATAAAGTTGTGAAGTGAGGAAACTTCAGCAACATTGGTGACTGTTTGTTCACTAATCCAATCATTATCAGCAATACTGGCAGTGTTAGTTCTCCCCGGTTTCAAAACTCCAACAATACAAGCGACTACCGCTTTTTCTCTGGTGAAAGTTTTCAGGTGGTTTGTATGTTGACTCTTTAAACCATCGAGAAATCTCTCGGCCCCGTCTCTATGATCTGGATAAACCACAGCTAAGGAATCCCGATCATCTTTAATTCGTTCTAATCCAAGAGTCTGTAGCAATTTAGCCAGAAAAGCTTGATCGTGTGGTCCCTCCGTAGCCAGAATAGAATACTTCATTTACTATCTTACCTCTGCTCCCAACTCTTCACGAAGTTGTGTAATCATTTCTTTATTGAGCCTCACGCATGTTGTTTGCCCCTTGCCCTGTTCCATGCGGTAAAATGTGAAACCGGTTGCCTCACGCGTTGAAGCTATAACCGTATCTATGGCCTCAAGACTATGTGTAGTTGCGAACAGTTGAACATTATTTTGCTTGCAAGATTGAATCAACCAATCCATTGTTTTTTTCAAAGCTTTTGTATGAATTGCGCTCTCCAACTCATCAATGAGTAAAAATCCGTTTTTAACTTTCGGAATAGTTGTTGCCAAAATGAAGACACGACGTAATCCGCTCCCAAAGGTACTCAGAGGAGCAAGCCCTAATTTGTTGTGCATCACTGAAACTGTTGGCTGGCTTCCTTTTTCTGCAATAAGATCAATTTCCTCAATATCAGGATCGAAATACTGCAAGAGGTGTATGGTCTCTGTCTTCATCCCCGCTTTCACTACTTCGCTCCA
>DAHVFL010000073.1 GCA_027316975.1 Chloroflexota bacterium
GCGAAGGATCTCGGCGTGGCGAGCGAGATCCTTCGCTGCGCTCAGGATGACAACTCCCACTCGCTAGCCCCTTTTCTAAAAAACCTACCAGTGAAAGATCTACCCCACCCCCGCCCTTACAATGACTACGACGTAAAAGAGCATGAGTAATCAATCGACACGCGGCACGCGGGCCAGTATTTCTGAGACGACTTCGTAATTGATGGTTCCCAGGCACTGCGCTACCTGTTCCGCCGTGAGGCTGGCGCTGCCCTGGCGACCGATCAATACTACCTCGTCCCCAACGCGGGTCTGGGGGATGTGCGATACGTCTACCATACATTGATCCATGCAGACACGGCCCAGTAGTGGCGCGTGTTGGCCGTGGATGAGTACCGATCCCCAGTTGGTGGGGGCGCGCCGGAATCCGTCGGCATAGCCAACGGGCAGCACGGCGATTGTGGTCGGCTGCTCTGTATAAAAGGCGCAGCCATAGCCGAGGCATTCTCCCGCCGGTATCAATTTGACCTGCGCTACCTGCGTTTTGAAGGAGAGGGCGGCGCGAAAACTACGCGGCAGCGGCACCTCATCAGAAGGGTGCAGGCCAAAAAGGGCAATGCCGGGGCGCACCATGTCGAGCCGCGCTTCGGGCAATGTGAGCGTGGCAGCGCTGTTAGCGGCGTGCGCCAGGGGCGGGCGGATGCCTTCTTCCTGCAACACCTGCAAGACCTGCTGGAAACGCGCCAGTTGCAAGCGGGTATGGGTCGCATCGAGCGTGTCGGCCATGGCGAAATGCGTAAAGATACCTTCGAGTCGCAGACCGGGGAGATTTCTTACCATTCTAACTAATTGAACGATGTTTTCAAGCTGTTCGGCGCGTATGCCCAGGCGTCCCATGCCCGTATCGACTTTGATATGCGCCGGCGCTGTTTTGCCCAGGGCAAGGGCGGCGCGTGAGGCCGCCTGGGCTGCTTCGATGGAGTAGAGCGTGAGGGTCACGCCCAGATGAACGGCTTCGCGCATTTGCCAGGCCGGGACGTAGCCGAACACCAGGATGGGAGCGTTAATGCCAGCTTCGCGCAGGGGTATGGCCTCGCTGACGGTTGCCACGCCAAGCATACTCGCTCCATTATGCAGCACGGTATGGGCCACTTTGATGGCTCCATGTCCGTAGGCGTCGGCTTTGAGGCTGGCAAGAATGCGCACCTGCGAGCCGGTGAGCGCGGCGATCTGGCGCGTATTATGGGCGATGGCGCTCAAGTCGATCTCTACCCATGTAGGGCGTATGGGGCGCGTGATGGTGATCTGTTTCCAGCCGGGTGTCTGCCTCACCAGTTGTTCGCGCGCCTTCTGCGGTTCCTTCATCAAAAGCTCGGTAACACGTTCCATGCGCGTCTCCTCGGAGCCTTTGATGTAGATTACGGTGTCTGCGGGGAAAGAATCAGGATGATTGCCGGGGGGTCCAGGGCGGAGGCAAGCCCCGCCCGTACCCTGTACGGGATTTGCGTGAGGCATCGTGGTATGGTAGGGGCGACCCTCGCGGTCGCCCTGGCTTCGACTACGGTTGCTCTCGCGGGTTTCTTCCTGAGATATGAGAATTTGCGCTACTGCGTGGGCGGCGTCTTCGTGGGTTGAGGTGATGATGATGTGATCTTCTGGCATTCCCGCTTTACGGGCGGACTCGGCTACGGTGCTGGCATATTCTCCACGCGCTACCAGGTAATCGACGCATTGCGCTGCCTGCTGTCCCATCACGCGATGGGCCGCGCCGGCGTAATCGCCCAGGCGCAGCATATCTCCCAGCACCGCGACGCGCTTATTGGCGGGGAGAGATTTGACTGTTTCCAGTCCCGCAACGACGGAGGCCGGCGCTGAGTTATGTGTATCGTCGAGCAGGGTGGTAGACGAGATGCCGGGAAGCATATGTACCCTGCCAGGCATGGCTTCCAGGCGCGCCAGGGCTGGCTGCATTTCGGCAAAGCTTAGCCCACACTGTTTGCCAACCGCGCAGGCTGCCAACATGGTTGAGATGTGGTGCTTTCCTAAAAGACGCGACATTAAACGCACTGTAGGGACGCGATTTATCGCGTCCGTCCTCGTTACTGATGCTGAGGAAGCGGACGCGATAAATGGCGTCCCTATAGTGTCGAAGGGAATGTCGCATGTTATACCGTTCCATGATACTTGCACATTTTGCGCCAGGGAAGGAGTAAAGGTGGTGACGGGCGCGGCGCATTGCGCGAGCAGGTCGCGCATCAAGGGATCATCGCCGTTCACAATGGCGAGTCCGTTCTGGGGAAGCATTGTAAGTAATTGTGCATATTCTTCGGCGAGCTGCTGAAGTGTGCCGAAATATTGGAGTTGCGTGGGGCTGATGTTGGTGAGGACGCCGGTAGTGGGCTGCGCCATCTGGCATAGCTGGCGCATTTCGCCGGGGTGGTCGCTCCCCAGTTCAAGAACGGCGTACTGATGTCGTTCTTCCAGGCGACCGAGCGAAAGGGGCAGGCCGAGCGCGTCGTTGTAGTTTTGCCAGCTTTTGAAGGTGGCAAAGTGGCCGGAGAGTAGTTCCGCGATGGCTTCCTTGACGCTGGTTTTGCCAACGCTGCCGGAAACGGCGATCACGATGGGGTGCCAGCGACGCAGTATGGCGCTGGCGTATTGTTGTAGGGCGATACGAGTATCTTCGACTACGATAGTGGTGATGGCTGCCTGCTCGATTGTGGAGCGCTGCGCATCCTCGATGGCTGTGAAGGCACGCGCTTCTATTAATAGTCCCGCCGCGCCACTTTGCGCGGCTTCCAGCAGGTAGTCATGGCCGTTGCCGCGTTCGCCGCGCACTGCTACGAACAGTTCGCCGGGCATGAGCTGGCGGGTGTCTTGATTGAAGGTATCGAAATGGGTGTGTTTGCCCATGTATAACAGGCTACCAGATGTTGCGCTCAACAGGTGGTCAAGGAAAATCATGTACTCTCCCACTAGGGCGTTGGCAGCGTTGCCATGCGACCGCCCGCGCCAGTTGCCAGGGCGACCGCAAGGGTCGCCCGTACCATATAACGCTGGTGATTCGATTATCTCACAAGGATGTATTGCATACTACCAACCTGTTTAATCATTCCTTTTAATTCCATCATTGTCAAGACTGAGATGACATCGTTGGTGGGCATGTCCGATTCCCGGATCAGGTCGTCGATGTGCAGTGGGTCGTGGCTGAGCAGTTCCAGAAGTTTCTTTTCCTCGGCGTTACCGGGCAGGATGGCTTGCATCTCGATCTGATGGGGAATCGTGAACAGGTTGAGTGTTTCGATAATATCTTTCACGCTCATTACGGAGTGCGCACCGTCTTGAATCAGCTTGTTCACGCCTGTGCTTCTGCTCGATAGGATACTGCCGGGAATGGCAAAAACCTCGCGGCCCTGTTTCAAGGCGAAACCTGCCGTGATTAATGCGCCGCTGCGTTCAGGAGCTTCGACGACCAGCACGCCCAGCGAGAGGCCTGAAATGATGCGGTTGCGAGCCGGGAAGTTGTTGCTGTCAGGCGGCATACCAGGGGGATATTCGCTGATGAGCACGCCTTGCCCGGACTCGACGATGCGATGCGCCAGCTTGCGATTGTCGGGGGGGTAGGTGATGTCGAGGCCGCACGCCAGCACTGCGATGGTGCGCCCGCCAGCATCGAGCGCGGCGGTATGGGCGATGGTATCGATGCCCAGCGCGAGGCCGCTCACGATGGTAACGTCTCCCCTTGCCAGATCCGTGACTATGCGCTGCGTGACTTGCTGGCCGTAGGCGCTCGAATTGCGCGTGCCAACGACGGCCAGGGCGAAGCGGTCGGCCTCGGTAAGTTTGCCGTACAGGTAGAGGACGGGTGGGGCGTCGTCGATTTCACGCAAGAGCGGTGGATACAGTTGGTCTCGCCAGGTCAGTACTTTCATGCGAAGTTTTTCTAAGCGCTCTAACTCCGCTTGAGGATCGAGGGTTGCGCGCAGGCTGAGCAGTTTTTCGATGACGTGACGCCCTAAACCTGCCCTGGTCAGTTCTCCCCGTCCGGCTTTCCATGCCGCTTCCACGTCATCCTCAAAGTAGTTGAGCAGGGCGCGGAAGGCTACCGGGCCAATGCCTGAGACGCGACTGAGGGCAACCCACCAGGCCAGAGCATCAGGAGAGAGAGCGTCTGTGACGTTCTCTGCTCCAGGAGTATTGTACACTTCCATCGTTTAGATCTTCTTTCAACTATTCTTGCGGATATTGTCGCCGGGGAGGTGGCGCGGAATAGGCCTGACCGGGCGGCTGAAAGTCAATATACTCTTGCATAGATGCGCCGGGTGGCGCGGACGAGGTAGGCCCGGCGTACATCGAAGTTCGCATATAGATAGTGGGGTCCTGGTAAGGCACGGGTTGACCGTTGAATGTGCCGGTGACAGGCGTTGGCTGCGCGCGCCTGCGGTTCACGACGACAAAGAGGACGATCAGGCCAAGCAGCGAGCCGAATACCAGCAGGCCGCCAAAGGCTACGAGTATCCACGAGCGGTCGTTGCTGGTTACATTGGGCTGGACAGTGCGCTTTTGCGTAACCTGGGGCGTGGGAGTTACCTGATCGGGTGTAAGTATGGCCGGCTGCTTCAGGGAAAGCAGCCACTGGTTTTCCAGGTGAGCTTCATCGACTCCCAGCGCCAGGGTCAGGTCCTGGCCAAAATCATTTTGTGGATTATCCATATCCTTGATAAGGAGATCCATTCTGGTCTGACCAAAGGTTTTGAACATGTAGGCAATGAGATTCCAGCTCTGGGAGTAAGCGAGGTAGGCTTTGTCGGCACCGGAGGGGAAACTGTCGGAGATATCGGTCAGGCGCAACAGGCTTTTAGTCGCAACTGCCTGATCAAAGCGATTTTTCATATCGGGTTCCTGAATACCCTGGTTATACACCGCCAGACCCTCATCGAACCAGATGGGCGTAGATACTCCGCTGTTTTCGCCATCTTTAATCAACTGGTGTAAGACCAGATGTGTCAATTCGTGAGGCATATCGCGCTTAAGAGTTACATCGGAGATTCCGGCTACCACAATTGATGCCTGGTTCAGGGTGGGAAAGGCGATTCCCCCTACCCATTCGTAGGTGCCGGGTGGCAGTGAGCCTTGAAAATCAGTATTTGTTTGGTACACCCATAAATTGATACGGTTAACCAATCCACCGCCAAGCATGGTGCCGGTATTTTTTATGTCTCCGCTGGCTGTATTAAGAATCATCTGCCCGAAATCCGGGGAGCGATTGTACCAGTTGACCTGCAACAGCCCCCGCGCCAGGTGTTGCCAGTTGAAGCGGGTATCGACGGTAGTAAGCTGCTGCATAGGTTCAACAAATGTATCGCCTGCCTGGTCGGTGAAACGCCAGAAATAATAGATGGTGCTGCCCGCGGGCATGAAATTGTTGCCGCTCATGTCTTGTTTCCAGGTCAGTCTCAGGGCGCGAAGAGAAGTAGCGATCGGTATAGGATGCGACTCCACCCCCGCATTGCTGTGAATGTTGACGACGATAGAGGCCGAGACAAAAGTACTATTGGTATCGCTGGCGCTTACATTAAACGTAATCGAATCGGGGAAATGGACAGAATATGACTGAGAAGTGATGGTTATAGCACCATTGGGGATAGTGGAAAAGGCCAGGGCTTGCCGGGAGGTTGCCAGTGGCGCGAAATACAGGGCAAGCAAACACGACATCATGAGCGAAATGAGGAAGAAACGGCGCAAGAACATTGATCGGCTCCTCTCAATTTATAGAGATGCAGGCGGATTTTGTAATGGCGATAGTATATACACAGCAGCGATTCTATTGTACCTGATTCGGACGATTCTGTACACACGCGATGCCCCAAAGGTCTGCATCCTTCCGGGTGAAAAATAGCGTGAGTGTAGGGACGCGATTCATCGCGTCCGCCCCAGATCAGCGCTCGCACGGAGCGGACGCGATGAATCGCGTCCCTACACTCACCCGGAAGGATAGAGACCCTGCCCCAAAGGGGCGATTTTGTTAATGCCTTACGTGTTGTTCGTTTGCACAGGTAGACCATTTTTCTCTGAAACTATGTTGACCTTCGTTCTTATTAGTTGATAAGGCGAAAAAATAGTAATCGAGTACGATCTATCTTACCTGGTGTGAGGACTATAAAGGAAACACAATGAGTAGTAATTATTGGAATCAGCAGCAGGGAGATGCGCCCAATCCGCAGCAGCATGTTCCTACTATGAATGGGAATGGGAATGGAGTTCCCCAGTCGGGCAGGCTGTTGAGCAATTACACTGCGCACAATGCACAACAGACAGCGCCAGCGCCGCAGGAGCCTTCTCCCGTTTCGCCAATACCGCCCTCTTCAGCGCGATTCCTGTCGCCACAATCACAACAGCAATTCCCACAATTTCCGCAGGGGCAACAAACGCCGCACGTCTCTCAGTACCCGCAGAACTGGCCCGCCGCGCCGCAGGGCAGGCATCCGGCATCGGTCTTTGCTAATGCGATGAACACTGTGCGCCGCTGGTCGGGTAAAATGGCAGCCGCGCGCGGCGGTTATGTAGACCCGAACCCTTTCGTAATGCATCGCTCGCAAAACCCGGAGCGAGTCAACAAGCGAGCGCCCTGGAAGCGTTCACATGCTCTGCGCGTTTCGATGCAGATGCGCCACCGCCGCGCGCGCTGGCAAAGCACGCGCCCACATATGAAGAAAATCGTAACCATCACTTTTTCTATCTTCGCGGCGTTGCTGGTAGTAGTGCTCGCGTCGGGCATTGGCGCGGCTTATGGCTACTACCAGAGCCAATATCCACGCGTGCGGGATATTGCAAATCAACAGGTTAGCCAGTCGACGCGCATCTATGATCGCAACTATAAACTGATCTATACCGCATATGACGGCATATATGGACGAGGCACGGCTATTAGCTACTATCAGGTGCCGGGGGTTCTGCAAGATGCCATGGTTGCTACCGAAGATCACTCCTTCTGGAATAATTCGGGCATCGATCCGCAGGGTATCCTGCGCGCGGCTACGGAATATGTTTCAAATGGAGGGGTAGTATCGGGTGGTGGTAGCACGATCACGCAGCAGGTTGTTAAAAATATTACTCGTGATAGCCAGGTCACGTTGCAACGCAAACTGCCCGAAGCGGCGCTGGCTATTGGCCTGACGCAGCAGTACACCAAGTGGAAAATCCTGGAGATGTACCTTAACGTGGCTCCATTTGGGGCGCAGGAGCAGGGGGTTGACGCGGCGGCTGAAGACTATTTCGGGCTGCGCGCTAAATGCGATGCCAACTTTAAGTGCATCCCGGCTATCGCTTTTCTGGACCGCGATCTTACCAAATGCAAGATTGCCAGCGATCCCTCAACCTGTAAGGTAGACCCGATATTGGGGCTGGCGCGCGCCTCGCTGCTGGCCGGTATGCCGCAAAACCCGCCCAGTTATGATCCAACTGTGAGCAAGACCAATATCCTGGCAGCCCAGATGCGCCAGGATTACGTGCTCAATCAGATGCTTTCGCTTAAAATGAGTATCAATCTAGGATTGGGCGATCAAACAACTGACTCCGGGCTGGGGCCGATTACTCCTGAAATAATTACTCAGGTGGAGGCTTTGACGAAGACCTTCAATTACCCTGGCTTCAATGCTACGAAGAACAACCCGCATTTTGTGAACTGGGTCATCCCTATTATTGAGAATGCGCTGGGCAATGGAGATGGACAGCTTGGCGCGCATCTGTTCCTGACGGGCGGTTTCAATATTCGCACAACCATCGATTCCAGGCTGGAAACCTTCATAGAAAGCGACGTGCGTCACCAGTTGCGCGATCGCCTCTACCAGATTTTCGTGAATGACTACGGGCCGCTCAATACGTTGCATAACGTGAATAACTCGGCGGTCATCGTCGAGAATGCGAAAACCGGCGAGATTCTGGCTATGGATGGCAGCGCGGATTACTACAATACCAGCGATCCCCGGATTGCCGGGCAGGTTAACTCGGCTACCGCCCTGCGCGCGCCCGGCTCGTCGTTCAAGCCGATAGTCTACGCGACTGCTTTCCAGATGGGCTGGTATCCCGGTATCGTGCTACAGGATAAGAAGACCTTCTTCCCGCTCGGCAATCAACGACAGGACGTGAATTTGCCGGGGGTGACCTACAGTCCCACTGACTATGGGCAGAAGTATAACAACATGAATGCTAACATTCTGCTCAACATTGCGAACTCGTTTAACATTCCCGCTATCAAGGCGTTAGAGTTTGCAGGTTTGGAGAATGTATTGAATATGGCGCGGCGCTTCGGCATCACCGATCTCGATACGGATACCGTCAATTATGTGAATGCGTATAATAAAGCAAACAAAACACGCATTAAGCTGTCCACCCTGCAAACCCTGGGACCCGCGTTCGCGCTTGGAGCTTACAACGTCTCGCTGTTACAGATGGTGGGGGCGTACCAGGTGTTTGCCAACCAGGGTAATCGCGTGCCACAACAGTATGTGCTGGACATCTTTGATAAGTACGGGCGTAACATCTATCACTTTAATCCGGCACGCCCTCAGACCTCGCGTGTGATTAGCGCGCAAATCGCCTACTTGATGTCTTCGATACTTTCAGATAATAATGCGCGCGCGTATGAGTTCTCACCCGATACAGTATTGACGACGCAGGACTGGGATAATCGTCCGGTGGCGGCTAAGACGGGAACAACAGATGGCTTCCAGGATAACTGGACGTTGGGCTACACTCCCGATATTGTGGTGGGCGTGTGGTCGGGCAACGCCAACGGCGAGTTCATGAAAAATGTGGTTGGTATCACGGGCGCTGCTCCCATCTGGCACGATGTTCTGGAGTACGCTAGCGGTCGGTGTTTCCCGGCAGGATCGTTCGCGGGCAACTGGAGCAGCTGTGGCGATCTGAAATTTCCGCCAGACACGTTTACTCCTCCAGCCGGAGTTATCCAGCAGCAGGTGAATACGGTCAATGGACTGGCCGGTGCGGGATACCTATCCTGGATGCTGAATAGCGATGTGCCAGTGGTGAGTGGCTTAACTCAGCCTACGACTACCAATGGAACGGCAACCGCGACGCCGTGAGATGATTGCCAGGGCGGGGGCAAGCCCTGGGGACGCCCCCGCGGGAGCGGGATGTGATGGTCACAAACAGGACGAGGGCGACGCAAGCGTGCCCGCCCCTACACGATAGTCGTAGGGGCGGGCACGCAGTTCAAGCTGCAATGTTGATAACGATTGCCTGGGGATGTTCTTGTTCTTCGGGTACAGGTTCACCCTCATCGACGAGTGTTTCTATATAGAGACGGATAGCATCTTTAGCCATAGCGATAGCTTCTTCCAACGTTTCTCCCTGTGTTACACAGCCCGGTAAAGCAGGTACGGTAACTGTATAGCCGCCTTCTCCGGTATCTGGGTGCAAGATGATAGTGTACTCGTATTTGCTCATTGTGAAGTCTCCTTCAAAGCAGATTCCTTAGCTCATCTTCTGTTAGTTGGGCCTGTTTCAAGATGGTCTCAAGCGTTTTTGGTTTAATAATCACACTCGCATGTTTTGCGACTGTGACAATCCCCGGCTTAGTTGGATGTTTCAAAGTAACATGGCTACCACTTTGTCTCACGGATTGCCAACCATCGTGCCTCAAAGCACGGAGTAGCTGGACTGCATTGATACGGGGTAATTTTGGACTCACCTGGCCCTCCCCTTTTAGGGAGAATTATACCACAACCTGACTGTTATAGCGCAGTAGAGATAAAGGCGATGTAAACATCTCTGCCACAGGTTGGTGGGGACGGAAACGTCCCGATAGCGGAATGTTGTATACTATGGGTGTACCCCACTCCGGGGCATATGCGACGGGTGTTGCCCGTCGCATTCGCATTTATTCATACTATATATGTTTCAAGGTGGTGCAGTGATGACAGAAGAACCGGTGGTCGGGCCTGTTAGATTGCTTGCGATTGATATTGATGGCACTTTGTTGAACCCAGAGGGGAAGATTAGTGCGCAGACGCTGGTGGCTGTGCAGGCGGCGCAGCAGGCGGGTATTATTGTGACGCTGGCAACGGCGCGCCGCTATTGCAATACGAAGCAGATAGCGGATGAACTGGGCTTGAATATTCCGCTTATCCTGTATGATGGGGCGATGATTGTGGAGCATCCGCAGGGTATGATCTTGCACAGGCAAACACTCGCTGCGGATATTGCGCAACAGGCGGTTGATGTGCTGGTGCGGCATGGTGTGCAGCCGGTGGTTCACCCGGATACGGGCTTGAACGAGCAAATCTGGACGGGACTGGCCGATTTTGATAACCTGTGGCTGGATGCTTACTTTACGACCTTCCAGGACATGATGCGCCGGATGCCTTACGCGCACCTCTGCGCCGGACAGGCTGATCCGCTGCGCGTGGTGGCGTTTGATGCGGAGGAAACTATTCTGAGGTTGTCGCCAGAGATCGCGGCGCTCGATTGTTCATGGACGAGTATCAAACGCGGTAACTATGGCAGCGCGGAACTGGTGGTGATGCACGCGGGGACCTCGAAGGCGAGTGGGGTGGCCGCGCTGGCGGAGCATTGCGGCCTGCCGCTTAGACAGGTGATGGCTATCGGGGATAACAACAATGATATTTCCATGTTGCAATGCGCCGGCTGGGGGATAGCGATGGGACAGGCTCCCCAGGCGGTCAAAGACGCGGCACGAGTGGTGACTGCCAGCAATAGCGATGATGGTGTAGCGAAGGCTATCGAGCGTTACGCGCTGGGAGACGGCCTGCTGGAAGCGCGCCTGGCAGTGTCGAGCGCGGACTCAAATTCTCTCAAGTAGGCTATCTGCCTGTGATTTGGCGCGGCTTGCCAGCGTTTTTGTTGCACCAGTTGCACGGCATCCAGAGCGTGCATCCCCGCATAGATGAGCACAGCGCAGGTGAGCTGGACGCTGCGCCCCACGCCATGTTCGCAATGGATGAGAACATGGCCGTTCTGCTCCATTGCCTTTTGCGCCCATTGCGCGCCCTCCATCATCTGTTCGATGGTCAGGGGGTATGTGTCGCGGGTAGGCAGGTATAGTAGCTGGATATGTTCTTTTGCCATGGCTTGCACATCATCGCTGTGTTCTGAACGGGTATCAATCACATGGGTAACGCCCACCCGGGCTACGGCGGGGATATCGGCGGGACGAATGCGCCCGCCAACGGCAAGGTTGGTCGTCACCCAGCTCATATTGAGTGTATCGGGTAAGGGAATATGCAACGCGTGAGCAATGCGTTCGGACTGTGAATCTTCGGGAAACAGGTGCGCGGCGACGCGAGTCCAGGCGCGGTACGAAACTCGGACGAGTCCGGTAAAAAACCAGCGCGCGCCCGAAAAGCGCAGTCTGGGATGCTCCACGGATACGGTTTGCGCCGCATCAACCGGTGGCGGTGTTATGGTCGGGTCGGATGACATGATATGGATATCCTATCTATCTTTACGTAGAGGCGACCTCGAAGGTTGTTCCAACGGGTTGATCGTCACGAGACATCACGCGCTGTAAAGCGGCGATGGCGCACTCGATCATGCTATCATCGGGTTCGCGGGTGGTCAAGCCCTGCAATGCCAGTCCGGGCGCGAGCAGCCAGCGAACTACGCGGTAACGATAGTTGGCCGCGCCCAGGCGCATCAGTTCATAAGCGATGCCGGCTATAACCGGTACCAGTACGATACGCGAGACAATTTTCACCAGCAAAGAGGGCGATCCGACCAGGGCGAAGACGAAAATGGAAACAACCATGACCAGTAATAAGAAGCCGGTACCGCAGCGTGTATGCACACGCGAGGCGCGGCGCACGTGGGGGATGTCCAGAGGATCGCCATGTTCCATGGCGTTGATGGTTTTATGCTCGGCTCCGTGATAGCCAAAGACGCGCTGAATGTCGGGTACGCGACCAATCAGGTAGAGATACCCGACCAGCAGGGCGAGGCGAATTATGCCCTCTACTGTTAGATTGAGCCAGCCCTCGCCAATCTGGTTACGCAGCAGGCCGGTGATGAGCAGCGGTCCCAGGAAGAAGACGGCGATGGCAAAGCCGAGTGAGACGACCAGCGTCAATGCCAGCGTTAAGCCGCCGATTTGCGAGGGTCTTTCTGGTTGAGCGAGCAGGCCGTTATCGCCCTCACTGGCAGCGCGAGGTTCTGTTCCAAAGGATTGATGCTTTTCCGTTTCTGATAGAGAGGCGGGGTCGATGGCTCCTGTAGCGATGTTGGTGGAGAGGGCCATCAGGCGCGTACCGAGCACCAGCATCTCCCACAGCAGCAACATGCCGCGCAGGAATGGCATGCGAAACAGGCGGTTCTGATACAGTTTTGGACTTAAAGTTTCTTCGTAGAGATAGATGCTGCGATCGGGGCAACGCACAGCCACCGCGGCTGTTTTGCGTCCCCGCATCATTACACCCTCCATGACGGCCTGACCGCCATAAAAGAATTTTGCCATGTTCATTCACCTTTGGTCGCGAGAGGACGAACTCCTGCCCTGGGACCAGGATTGCTTATACCTGTAGAGAGTTCGCTGTATAAATTTCAAACGAGTTAAACGCCGTCGAATCGAACTTACGGCCCTGCTAGAGCGTAAATGCGGCAGACGGCTGTGTAAAATACGCGCTGGCACGATGGCCTGTAAACGGTGTAGCTGCGCTTCACGCGCTGTTCTTTGTGGTGATGCGTGTTGCCAGACACCGGGCACGCCTGGGGGTGGTAAGAAGCTCAGAATGCTACGCGCGATATCGAAAGATGCGTTGGGGCGCGAGATTTTGCTGGCATTTTCTAATTGCTCGCGCAAGACCTCCGAGCCTGGTTTAGTGAGGAGGCGCAGTTCATTGATCATTTCGACGAGGTCATAGGCCAGAGCGCCAACATGGTTCCCGGTGACAAAGGTGACATTGCCCTCCTCCTGACCGGGAACAAAGGCGCTGAGGACGATGGGTAGACCGCACGCCAGGGCTTCACAGATGGTGCCGGGGCCGGCTTTGGTGATAATGACGTCCGAGGCGCGCATCATCTCCGGCATATTATGCACGAAGCCAAAGATTTTGGCTGGCACGCGCAGGCTGGAGCGGATGCGCTGTAGATGGGCATAGAGGCGTG
>DAHVFL010000074.1 GCA_027316975.1 Chloroflexota bacterium
CACCTCAGTCGATAGACAGAATGGAAGACAGCCACAACAGAGGCCTGGCTGTAGCAATGGCATCGATGGAGGGTATCAAAACAGTGGACCAGCTCATATTCATGAAAGACGAGCTTGCTCCAGAACAAAGCTCTACCGTTACACAAAATGCTCTGCATGTAACGAATGAGCATGGTTTGGCGTGTGAACTGGCCGCCTCAAGTGGTATCTCAAAAGAACACTGGCACCTTATTTTCGATACAATCGCCTGTGGCGTCATTCTTATAAACTCTGACATGACGATCGTAGAGTCGAACAGGGCGGCGCAACAGATTCTGGGTGTGAGTTTTGAGGCCATGCAGCAGTACATATTCGCACCTGGCCACAGCAAGTTCAGGCGTCCCGATGGGTCCCCGCTCCCATATGAAGAGTTGCAGACGGCGGCGGTATTCCGCACCGGAGAGGCTCAACATCACGCGCTTGAAGGTTTTGTGCGTCCTGATGGGCTGCTACGCTGGTTGCAAATCGAAGCCGCGCCGGTACGCGAGGCAGGCGGCACAATCACACATGCGGTCATCACCTTTATAGATGTAACAGAGCGTGTCGAGGCGGAGCGCGTTATACAGAGAAGCGAAGCACGTTTTCGCGCTCTGACCGAGCAGTCCAACGATTTCACCGCCATCATCGACGCTGAGGGGTGCTTCAAATACGCGAGTTCATCGTTCCGCCGCATCCTGGGATATGAGCCTGCGGAGTTGATTGGCGTCAGCGTGTTCGGCCTGCTTCATCCTGACGACTTGCTGCGCATTTTGACGATGTTCACAGAGGGTTTGCAGGCAAATATTTCACTGGTGAAGACAGAGAGCCGTATGTGCCGCGCCGACGGGTCATGGTTGACGGTGGAAGCCGTCGCCTATAACTGCCTCGAAAATCCGGCTATTCAAGGTATAGTGCTTACCAGTCGCGATGTTACGGAACGGGTCAGGATGGAAGAGGCGTTGCGCTATCAGACACAATTTGATGGCCTGACCGGTATGGCTAACAGCACGCAGTTCTTAGAGATTCTGGAACGAGAGGTGGTGGCCGCGCAAGGTGAGCAAAGATCAATGGCAGTATTGGTGCTGGATATTGATCGCTTCAAGGATGTCAACGACACATTCGGCCATCATCACGGAGATCTTCTGTTGAAGCAAGTCGGAATGCACCTGCAACAGATTGTTCCTGCCCCCGACGTGGTCTCGCGGCTCAGTGGCGACGAGTTCGCCATCATTCTACTGAACGCAGACGAAGCGAGATCCGAAGGGGTGGCGTCTGCCATCCGCCATGCGCTGGAAGAGCCGTGTAACGTCGATGGATACCCCGTACAGATCGATGTCAGTACCGGCGCATCGCTCTATCCTGTCCACGCGCATGATGCTATAACGCTGTTGCGACGCGCGGAAATGACCATGTATGTAGTCAAGCAGGCGCATGATGGGTACGCGCTCTTCCAGAGTGCGTTTGAACAGTTTAATCCCCAGCGTCTGACCCTCATTTCAGAACTACGCCGGGCTATAGCAGCAGGTGAATTGCGGTTGTATTACCAGCCAAAGATCGACCTGAAAAGCAGAACGGTTAGTAGCGTCGAAGCCCTGGTACGCTGGCAGCATCCCTCGCGTGGCCTGATACCACCCGACCAGTTTATTCCTCTGGCGGAGCAAACAGGGCTGATTGGACTTCTCAGCCACTGGGTAATGGAAGAAGCTATGCGACAATGCAGCGAATGGCTGCGCGCCGGACAAAAACTAAGTGTAGCACTCAATCTCTCTGCGTGGAACCTGCGCGATACCACGTTGCCGAAAACTATAGCAGCCCTGCTCGAACACTATCACGTACCACCACATATGCTCTGCATCGAACTGACAGAAAGCGCTGTGATGACCGACACACACCGCTCCCTGGATATCCTGGGGCAGATCTTCGCCTTGGGAGTACACATCTCGATCGACGATTTCGGCACAGGCTATTCATCGCTGGCCTACCTGAAGCAACTACCCATCGACGAGTTGAAGATCGACCGTTCGTTTGTTCAGTACATGACTACCAACAATGCCGACGCAACCATCGTGCGCTCAACCATAAACCTCGCGCATAGCTTCGGCCTGCGCATCGTGGCGGAAGGCGTGGAAGATGTGACCACGCTGGAACTGCTCGCTACCCTCCACTGCGATTTCGCGCAGGGCTATTACATGTCGCGTCCCCTACCCGTTGAACACCTGGAACGCTGGCTGGGCGAAACAGCACAATCTAAATCTATTGCCTGACACTTTCATATAACTGGAACGTTTGTTATAATACTGTTGACTGTTTGCATTTGGTATAATAGTACAGACAGACAGACGTTACAAAAAGGCAGGTGAGGATTTTATGGATATGCACAGGAGCGGGCGGGCAGACGAACACGACACCCCTTCTATCTGGCTGCGCTACAGCATGCAATTCACGACCGGCGCGCGCGCGCATACCATCGAGATGGAGATTCCTGTGCCTGTGGGGGCAAGCGCCGAACAACGCGAACAATTGATTCGCGAGGCAGAAGCGGGTATCGAGCAACTCTACCGGCAAATTGAGAAGCGTGGCGCCGGGCGCATCCAGCAACCACCCGAAGCCAGGAAGCCACAGGAGACCGGCGAACGCACCCGAACCGGCAATCCCGCGCCCACACAGGTCGATGCGCGTCCCGCCACCTCTGCGACTCCAACCAGGCAGCCGGCGCAGTCCACACCGCCCCGGCAGGTCGCAACTCAGGCCAGCGCGCGTGATACTTCAGAGGTTATCTCATTACAGGGAAAACGCGAAACAGCGGAGACGCCCGCGCACTCTCGTTCCTCCATCGGTTCCGAGATGCCCGTTACCCCTAACTTGAGTAGCACAGCCACTGGCAACATTCGACTTCCTGAATTTATCCAGATCATCAGAAACAACTGGGGACTCACACCCAAAGACGCAATGGAGTTATTGCAGGTGGCGAACCTCAATAACATGAACTATCGCGACCTGCTGAGACAGTTGGAGCCACTGGTAGAGCAGCGCGCCAGGAACGCGCCCCCAATTGCAGCCAATTCGACGCGGCCTACCGCCACTCCCGCGCCCGTTGCTTCCTCGCAGCGCGCACCCGCTCCCCCACCTGCCGCTACACACCCGGCAACCCCGCGCGATGCGAGACCTGCTCCATCATCTTCGCCTCCCGCGTCACCCGCAAACGCGACCAACCGCGCGTCCGCACCCGCGCAACCATCTCCCAACCAGCCATCACCTGCTGCATCACCAACATTAGACGGGCCGGCCAACATTCCCGTTTTCCCGCTCCCTGGCAACACGCTGCGGGAAGTCCCGCGCTCCTACAAATTCGATGAAGAGGATGAAGACGCGGAAGAAGCGCAGGGCAGCAACGATGAGGACGAAAGCGGTATGTCGAACGCGCTGGCGCGTATAAAGGTAGATGAACTGAAAGATATTCGCGGTACCGCAACAGCCAGCCCGGGGCGGCTGACCGTGCTGCACAACTTGCTGGATTCGCAGATCAGCGACACGCAATTTCAGCAACTTATTGAGGGCCTGTGGAACATCAATTCCGACAAAAAGCTGAAACAGGACCATGTAGAGGCATTAATCTCCTGGGCCAAAGAAGACTACTTCGAGGACGAGGTACGAGCGGTACTCGCTGTAATACAAGGATAAATTGTAGGGACGCGATTCATCGCGTCCGCGAACTACACCGTATAAACGGCTATAATGGATCGGCGTGGAGGGCGGACGCGATTCATCGCGTCCCTACAAATAAAAGGATAAGTATCCATGCGCGTAGTCACTGGCGAGGCTAAGGGCCGCAAATTGAAAGCGCCCAAAACAACGGGGACGCGCCCCATCATTGATCGCGTAAAAACCGCGCTCTTCGACATCCTCTCGACGCGCGTGGAAGAGGCGCGTTTCCTCGATCTTTTCGCGGGAACCGGCAGCGTGGGCATCGAGGCGTTGAGTCGCGGCGCGGCGCGGGCCACCTTCATCGAAATGAATTATAGCGTGTTGAAGCTGGTGCGCGAAAACCTCAAAATCACGGGACTGGCAGACCGCGCCGAAACCATTGGGGCTGACGCATTCAAATTTTTGCGGGCCAACGCCACACCCGCCAGCAACCCGGCACGCGAATATGATATCATCTACGTGGCCCCGCCGCAGTATCACGAAATGGCGGCACGCGCCCTCGCCCTGCTGGACGCCTCGCCGCTACTCGCTACAGACGGGCTGGTCATCGTGCAGGTACATCCCAAAGAGCGTCCCGGCGTCGCCACCGTTCCGCTCGCGCGTCTAACCCTGACCGGCGAACGCAAATATGGAAGTACGCTACTGATGTTTTATGAAATAATACAGGAGAATACCATCATGTCGATACAATTGAAACAACTTGATTACGTGATCGTTTACGTGAGCGATATGCAGCGTTCCCTCGCGTTTTATCGCGATACGCTGGGACTAACCCTGAAATTCACCTCACCGGGTTGGACAGAGTTTGTGACAGGCACCACCACCATCGCTCTGCACGTTGTCGGGAGTCAGGGCGAGGAAGCTACGGCCCTGCAAAGCCGCCCACCGGCCGGGCAGGCGCAGATTGGCTTTATGGTAGACGACCTGGAGGCAACCTGCGAAGCGTTAAAAGCGCAAGATGCCGTATTTTCATTGCCGCCAAAAACGCAAAATTCAGGCGCGCGGCTGGCCGTGCTGCACGACCCCGATGGCCTGGGCATTACCCTTCAACAACGCTAGTAGGGACGCGGGCGGTGTGAAGAGGACGGGTGGACCCTTGTGGGCGTCCTCTTTCCAATGCACAGGAACTCTTGTGGGCGTCCTTCGTCAAATCAGTCTTTAGAACGAGGAACAAGTATGATAAACCAACCCGGACGTTTCGCCTTTGTGGATGCTGGAGAGGCGGCGCGTCTGCTCGGCATCGACCGCATCACGCTCGAACAATGGATACGCGACGGGCGTATCAAGCCACACCGGGGCGTGGGTCGCGATTCTTTCTTCCGCACCGCCGATATCGAAGCGCTCAATAATGAACTGCACCCGGCCTCAGAACTGGCCGCGGCCATCGCCGCCGATGAACAGGAGAGCGCCGGGAACGCAGCCGGAAAACTGCTCATGCCAACACCCGTTCGCAAGAAACAGGACCCCCAGATGCGCGTCTACCTGCGCCTGCAAGCCGACGCCAAATGGTACGACACCTCCGAAGAGGATATCCGCGCCTGGTTCCAGCAACTGGCCCCCGACGGCTACGAACGCAACAAACGCAACGCGCAACACACCATCAAAAAGTTGCAGTACCTGGTGGGGTTGATCGAAGAGGCACAAGGACGCAGTTAAAATAAGCTGGACGCCTGTAGTATGGGCGTCCAGCTCCTGCTAGAAGTCTTATTACAAATCAAAAAAACCTGATTGCTTGAGTCTTTTCGCTCGCTCATATACATCTTTCTTATCGCCTTCTCTCCGTATACCCAATGCTACAATCAGGACTACTACCCTTTCTTCTTCAACCTTATAAATAATGCGGTACCGCTGACCAACAGCCCGAATGCTACGATAGCCTGAAAACTCTTTTTCCATAGGTTTCCCTTGCTTTTCAGGTTCATCTTCAAGCTGAGTTATACGCCTGGCAATACTCTCTCTGATTCGCCTATCGCTGATTTCTGCCAGGAGTTTTTCAGCAATAGGAAGCATAATAATCCGCCATTTCATTCCAGATGAAGCTCCCTCTTCACCTCTTCCCACGGTCTACCCTTACCTTCAGCAAGTTCTTGAACGCCTTGACGAAATGCAGCCATTAACTCCTCATCCTGCAAGACTTCCAGGGTCTCCAGAAGCGAGTCTATTGTTTGCACAAGTGTCTCATATGCGCTGGTCGGTAGAATTGTCATAACAGGTTTTCCATGACGTGTCACGGTTACAACATCTGTATCCTGCTCAAACTCCTCTGGCAAGCGCGTAATCGCCTCGCGGATTTCTGAAATTGAATAGCTGTTCTTGCGCATGATGGAATCCTCGCGTATGATCGTATTCTCTTGCATTACAACTTCTCTTTGTACATTTTATTGTACAATGAAATGTACAATTTGTCAATCAAATCGAAATCGGTGGAGTGGGCTGGCTTTCATGACACACCCAACTATACCACAGGTCCATCCGGCAAACAGCCCATCACATCCGTCACGGCTCCTACGATGAAATCCGCGCCGCGCTGCTGGTACAGCTCGATCTCGTGTGCGTAGACCAGCATTGCCATCAGAATTTCTGGGTCGCTCGCTTGTTTGATGCCGCGATAGTTATGCACGGTATCCAGGTCGTCTCCGGTATCGCCTATGTAGAGTCCGCCGCCGGTGCCGCCAGGGATACCTGCAATAGCCAGTTGCAGGGCGCGCGCGTCAGGCTTGGGGGCCTCGTCAGCCGAGATTACTACATCCCACCAGTTCTCGCCAACGTGCGCCGCCATCATCTCCAGCGCGATATCCACCTCCGGGCCGGTGCGCCCGGTGATGATGCCCAGGTTGCGTATACCGGAGGCGCGCAGGCGTTTGAAGAAATCGGGCGGGAAGTTCATGGTCTCGTTATGCACATAGCCGGGGAAGTCGGGCAGGTAGCGCGGCTCGCGTCCCAGGCGTTTTCGCAGTTCTACCGCGCCCCAGTAAAATTCGTGGTAGATATCGCCGATCACACCGTAGTCAAGCTGCGCGCTGGCAGGCATGACCTCGCGCACCCACTCGACGCCGCCGTGACCCTCCACGTTCGCCTGGCGCGAGAGCGCGGCCCATTCCTCGACGCCGCGTGTCGCAAGGGGCGTGCCTTTCCATTCGCGCAGGCGAGCGGTGCAGAGCGTTGCCAGCAAGTAACACATGTCCCAGTCGTTATTGTAGCCACCTGCCTGTTTGAATGCAATCACATCATCATGCGTCAGCAGGTGTTTCCCCTCGCGTTGCCCCCAGTCCAGGCCATGCATCACGCCCGCTACGTATTCCGCCGTGGCGATATCGGTCGCGTGAAAGGAGTCAATCGTTCGAATGAGCACGCCATCAACGTCGAAGAAGAGAGTATCAAAGGGAGTAGGATAGCGCAGGTCCGGTCGTTTCCAGATAACAGGGGTCTCCATAGGAAGGCCCTTTCGTGTGTTCGCAAGGATAGACAATAGATAAATGGGGCGCGATGAATTGCGCCCTCTGTCATAGTGTATCACCTCACGGATGAAGAGGAAAATTGGGTGTCCCCAAGGCGAGATGTAGGGACGCGATTTATCGCGTCCGCTTCCCGCGCTCACCCGACGAAAGCGGACGCGATTTATCGCGTCCCTACAATAATACGGAGACAATTTACCTGCGGCGGCTCTTGCTCACGGCTTTGCGCGAAAAGGTGAACTCGACTCCCTGCCTTTTCATGAAGTCCTGGAAGTGGGCGTAGAACTCCATACGGTCTTGCTGGCTGATTACGGCTGCGGCATCGGCGGTTTCGATAGCGTAGGGATAGCCATTGCCGGCGATCACCTCGGCCCGCACCACGTCCATGGCCGGTTCGAGCAGGCCATCATCGAGCATCCAGCGCGGAAACTCCAGGCGCGCCGGCGGCTGCGCGGCGGTAGTTTTCAGATAGCAGAAGGCCACTTTTTCGCGATACTCACCGTAGGCCTGCAAAACATCGCCGCGCGCGCAGATCATAGCGGGTGTGCGGTCGCCCCAGCGCATGTGTCCCTGCCACAGCAGCGCATCGTGAATCTTTTTGGTCTCGCGCAGCATGGGCTGTGGTTGCGCGCTATCCAGGCGCAGCAGCATGGTAATCATGTCCCGCGCGTAGCTGGTATCGATATAGCCGATCAGGGGAACGCGGCACTGCTCGGATGTCTTGAGCAGGGAGACGGCGGACGCCACGTAGCGTTCGCGATATGGACCGGGCATGGTCAGAGCAAAGGATACCACCAGCGAGCCGTCGAAGAAGACGACGGGACTATGCGCGGCATCGCTGGCGCGGCGTTCGCTCGCGTAGTGTTCCATCTGGCTGACCAGCGTTTCGATTTCCAGCACGTAGCGGCGCAGCGTGACCTGCATTTCCGAATAGGGGTAGCTATCGGGGTCTTTGTTCTCCGTGCGCGATTGCTCCAGAATTTCGTCGGGAGAAAGTACCTCCATATGCACATCTTTGGTGTAGGGGCGTCCCTGCGTATGCGGGTTGGCAAAATAGCCCACCTGGATCAGGGCTACCGGTATGGAGGCGTCCCGCCAGGGCAGGAGCTGGCTGCCATCAACGGCGACTGTCGTTATGCCCTCGATGCATTCCGCCCACAGGCGCGCCTGCTCGTGATTGTCAAAGCCGCGCCCGAAGGGGAAAAGCGGCCCGGAATAGTCGTTGTATGGCGCGTTGACCAGCCAGTTGTCAAACTCAAGGCTGGGACGCGCCCCCGCCGACTGCGCGCCCTCTTTGTCTGGCGGCAACTGGTATTCCAACTGCTCACCCGATGGATAGCGCAGGTAGAGCGCTTCCAGCGCGTCGCGGTACGCTCTCAGTTGGTCGTTGAAGGCGGCGTTATCCGCGGAGAACTGCCCATATTTAGCGTTCAGAGCCGCCTGTAATTTGCCTTTATGAAGCATCTTTTCTCTTTCTATTCACCCACAAAGACGGGATCACCCCGCCTGCCACCTGTCATCCTGAGCGCAGCGAAGGATCTGCGCGCTGCCGTCGAGAGATCCTTCGCTGCGCTCAGGATGACAAATGGCGAGCAGGGCTTGTCCCCGCCCTGGCAATATCACAGGGCAGGGACGACCCTCGCTGCCACCCTCGTCTCAATGCCTTCCTCCATCATAGCATCCTCGTCGGATACCAGGCGCGTCTCGCCGTCTTTCTTGCGCAGGCGCACCAGGCTGTCGAGACTCTGTTCAAAGGTATCGTCGTGGCTGATGACAAACAACTGGTCGAAACCGCGCACGCGCCGGATTTGTTCCGCCAGGTTGGTGCGCCGCAGCTCGTCCATATTCTGCGTCGGTTCGTCGAAGAAGGCCAGGTTGAGCGTGGAGAGCTTCTTGAGCAGGGCCAGGCGCACGGCCAGCGCCGCGCTCATCTGCTCGCCTCCGCTCAGTTGCGCGAAGGTGCGACCTGTACCCTGGCGGTGTAGCGTCACTTCAAAGTCGTTTTCCCAGATAAGTTGACCGCTGCGGTCGCCTATAATTTCACCGAAGATGCGATTGGCTTCGCTGGAAATGTCCTTCAGGAGATGGTCTTTCATGGGTTCGGCGGCGTCGCGAATGAGCTTGCGGAACTGCTCAATCATCTTTTGCAGGTCTTCGAGCGCGCGTTTTTCTTTCTCCGCCGCCTCTAATTCGCCTAATAACACTTCGGCATGGTCTATCTTGCGTGTGAGATCGTTAATCCTGTCCTGCAAATTGTTCATTTCGATAGCCAGCCCGGCCTGTTCATTTTCGAGGCTCTTGATGTGTGTCTCAACCTCTGCGAACTCTTGCGGGCTGAATGCTGCTTCGGCCTCTTGATACGCCTGTTCCGCCGCCAGTAAATCGCGGGTGGACTGTTCGGCCTTAGCGTTAGCTTCCTGATGCGCCCGCTGGCGTTCAGGCAGTTGTCGCGCCGCATCCTGGTTTTTCAGATAGGTATTGTAGCCAGTAATGCACTGCTGGCGCACAGCTTCCTGCTGCCCGGTGCGCGCATCCAGGCCGTTATACTGCGCTAATTGCTGCTGCACATCCTGCAACTGCTGCTCATGCTGCTGGCCCTGCGACTCCTCTGTGTGCAACTGCTGCCGGTAGTCGGCTTCACGCTGAATAATTGCTTGCTGCGCCTTGCTTGCCGAGCGGGGATCATTCAACACGTGAATTTGCTCTTCAACCTGTCGCAGGCGCTGCTCGCTATCACGCAGTTCACCTGCCTGCCGGGCGCAATCGCTTATCTCGTCGGCAAGCTGTTTGAGCAAGTTACGCAACTGCTCCTCCTGTGAATACATGCCATCCAGCGCGCGCACCTGCTGATCCGCTACCTGGCTCTCCTGGAGTTCAGCTTTTGCCTGCGCGATTTCTTGATCCACCAGCGCGAGGGCGTCCAGGTCCTCCCGCAAACTCCCTGTCTCGCGTTCCAGGTGGAGAATATCCTGCGCCGCCTGCTTGATACGCTCCACGAAACCATCGCGTTTAGCTATATACTCGCCCAGCTTGCTCAACCCATCCGCGTAACGTTTCACCAGCGTGAGACGCTCCGTGAACGTTGTATGTTGCCTGTTGAGGAGAGCCAGAGCTTCCTGATCTCTTTTTATCTCATCATCAAAATAAAATTCCAGGCTGGCAACCCCGCGCACCTTGATGTTCTGGCAAGGTTCGTGTAGCAACGGACACAGGCCACCAGCCGATAGTTTGCGTGACTTCCTGTATCCATCGATGTTGCCTTCCAATCGATGTCGTTGCGCGCTCAGATCATCAAACTGGATTTGCAGCGCGGGTAATTCTTCGGCTTGCTGGCGATTTTCTTCCAGTTTACCAATCACTTCCTCCGCCTGGTTTAACTTCGCGACAAGCTGCTCCCGCTCTTCGACTTTTTTGCGCAACTGTTCGCTTTTCTCCTCGAATTGCAAACGTTTGGAGCGACGCTCCTGTGTCTTCGCCTGCAACGATGCCACGCGCTCGATACGCGCATTGAGTTGCCCGGCCAGTGGGGTTAACGGTTCAATACCAGCAATTCGTTGTTGCAGCGTGGCTAGCTGTTGCAGGCTTTGAACCTGTTTCGCGTCCAGGCGTTTGACTTCTTTAAGCAATCCCTGGTATTGCGTGACCTGTTGTTTCTGCGCATCACGCTGTTTCTCCAGCTCAGTTTGCGAATCGACAAGTGGGATCAGGTCAATCAGCAGGTGCCGGGCCGCTTCCACTTCGCTCAGGCGCGCTTGCAAATTCGCGATGTTGGCCTGCACAGTGGCAAGCGCGTTGGTGTGCGTATACTGGCGTTGTTGCAGCGCATTACGCTCTATTTCCTGCTGGCGCAACTGGCGCAAAAGCGCGTCAGCCTCGACATAACGTTCGTAATCGGCCTGGCTGTTCTCAAGCGCAAGGTGCGCGACCTGCGCCTCGTTCAGCGATTTCACACTGCTCGCCAGTCGTTCTTGCGCGCCGCCATAGATGGTTTTCTGCTGCTCGTGACGCGACTGGCAGCGATGCAGCACTTCGCGGCGCTGTTTGAGCAATTCCGCCTGTGTCCTGGCCGTTGTGAGTTGCTGAGTGATGTGCGCGTTACGCTCCTTTTTCACTCCATCTTCCTGTTGAGCATTTTTGCGGGCTGCGCGCCACTCTCCCAGTTCGCGTGTCTCAATTTCGAGTCGCTGCATCTCGCTCTTCTGCGTTTGAATCTGTCCCTCGTATTGCTTGCCCACTTCCTTCAAATATTCGTAAGCGACCCTGTAATCTTCGATTTGCAGCAATTCATCGAAGGTTTTCTTACGGTCGCCAGGGCGTTGCAGAAAAATAGAGGTGAATGTTCCCTGTGGAACGCCCAGCGCATCACGAAAAAGATTATCCAGTGGACGCTCGCGATCAATACCGAAGAGTTCGTGCAGCTTATCCAGCACATCGGCGCGTTGTTCGACACGGAAATTGGCCTCCTCATCATGCACCATCCAGGATGCCCCGGTGCCGCAGCGCCGCTCAACCACGTAAGGTCGATCATCGCTGCCGATCAGGTGAATCACCACCTTGCCATATTTCTCGCCTTCGCGTATAAACTGGTTGTGATTGTAGGGAAGATAATTAAAAAGCGCGTAGCCGATGGCCTCGACAAGCGTGGTCTTCCCCGCCCCGTTGGCCCCACTGATAGCGGTAGTGCCGCGCCGGAAATCCACCGCCATCTGACGATAACTCTTGATATTCTCCAGTTCGATACGGGTAATGAGCATACTAATGCGCCTTCCTGACACTCGTGAAATGAAATAAATACCAATCTCCCACCTTCCAGTTCTCTCCCGGCCTCAAGAAAGTGGAAATGCACAGGCGCATTATAACATGGTTGCGTAGGCATGGCATCATGTTTTTGCGCAAATCACAAATCACACCAGGGCAGGGGCTTGCCCTGGTCACACTCCCAGTTCCGCGTCTTCTTGTTCATACAACGCGCGTTCCTGCGCGGCCTGCTCCTTCTCTTTTTTCTGCATCCAGCGCAGGAAGAGCGCGCTCATGATGATGATGATGATGATATTGCCCGGCACCCACATGATAAGCCCGCCCAGTTGCTGGTCGGTGGCGGCGGAGATGCCCCACACGCGGGGCGCGGCAATGTAGGGCGCGTACAAAGGAGAAGCGAAGGTGAGGCCAGCGCCCAGCAAGACAACCGGCATACCGCTCAGGAAGAGGTACAGGATTTGCCCGCCAATGGAGAGGCGCGGCAGGTCTTTCGATGGGCTGAAGATGAGCCACCAGTTCAGCAGCCCGAAAAAGATGAAGGTCAGGTGCTCTACAATATGAATATTCTGGTTTGCCAGCGTCACGTTATACAGCGCTGGCGCGTGCCAGATAAAGAAATCAGCGTTAAAGAGCACAAAGGCTACAGCCGGATAGGTCAAGCATCGCGCAATAGCAAAAAGCATCTTATTGCGCGCAATCGGACGAAAAAACCATTCAGGCGTGCCAATCAACAGCAGCGGCGGCCCTACAATAGTCAGAACGAGGTGCTGCACCATGTGCGCGCTGAACAAATAGGTGTCGCCCAGTTCGTCCAACGGCGAGACCAGCGCCAGGACCATCAGACCCGCTCCGAGCAGGAAGGCGAATATTTGCCCTTTACGAGCAGCCTGAAATGCACAGCGTTTGCGCAGTGGCCCGATGGCATACAGATATAGCCCGGCAACCAGCGCCGCGCCGATCACAATGGTGG
>DAHVFL010000075.1 GCA_027316975.1 Chloroflexota bacterium
ACTGTGACAAGATCGTGCCGGGTATGCTCATGGCCGCCATGCGTATCGACATCCCCACCATCTTTGTAAGCGGCGGCCCCATGGCAGCAGGTAAGTTGGCCGACGGGCGTTCGATAGACCTCATCAGCGTATTTGAAGGCGTGGGCGCGTACCAGGCCGGTAAGATCAATGACAGCCAGCTGCTCGAATTGGAACAGCAAGCCTGCCCCACCTGTGGCTCGTGTTCGGGCATGTTCACTGCTAACTCCATGAACTGCCTGATGGAAGCTCTGGGACTCGCGCTGCCGGGCAACGGCTCGCGCCTGGCGACCAGCGAAGAACGCAAAGAACTGGTGCGCCTGGCCGGTCAGACCATCATGAAGTTGATCGAAACCAACCTCACGCCGCGCAAGATCGTCAATGCCGACAGCATCGACAACGCCTTCGCGCTTGACATGGCAATGGGCGGCTCAACCAACACCGTCCTGCACACCCTGGCCCTGGCACGCGAGGCCGGTATCGACTACTCTCTCGAACGCATCAACGCCGTGGCCTCGCGCACCCCCCACCTGTGCAAAGTCAGCCCCTCCGGCAAGTGGCACATGGAAGACGTAGACCGCGCCGGAGGCATCAGCGCCATCCTGCGCGAACTCTCCAAAAAGCCCGGCGCGCTCACCCTCGACCGTCCAACCGTCACGCTCAAAACGCTGGGTGAGAACATCGCCGGAGCCGAAATACAAGACCCCGAAGTCATTCTTACTGTAGATAAGCCATACAGCGAGCGCGGCGGACTGGCTATCCTCTTCGGCAACCTGGCTCCCGACGGCGCGGTCATCAAAGTGGGCGCGGTAGCCCCCTCCATGATGCATCATCACGGCCCGGCGCGTATCTACGATTCGCAAGAAGCCGCCTGCGCCGGTATCCTGAACGGCCAGGTACGCGAAGGCGACGTGGTCGTAATACGCTACGAAGGCCCGCGCGGCGGCCCCGGTATGCAAGAAATGCTGGCCCCCACCGCCAACATCATGGGCATGGGCCTCGGCGAAAAGGTCGCGCTGATAACCGACGGGCGCTTCTCTGGCGGCACCCGTGGAGCCTGCATCGGCCACGTCTCGCCCGAAGCAGCCGCTAAAGGCCCCATCGCCGCCCTCATCGATGGCGACATCATCTCCATCGACCTGGTCGAGCGCCGCCTCGACGTGAATCTCAGCCCGGAGCAGATCGCCGCACGCCTGCAACACGTCACGCCGCCAACCGACCGCATCAACAGTCGCTGGCTGCGCCGCTACGCCTCGCAAGTAACATCCGCCAACACCGGAGCAGTACTCGCCGATGTGTAATCATCACAAGAGACCAGGGCGACGCTTGCCCCACCCGCCCACCATCTGTCATCCTGAGCGCAGCGAAGGATCTCTTGCAAGAGACCAGGGCGGGAGCAACCCCCGCCCACCATCTGTCATCCTGAAGTTCACGCCTCTGGGGGCCAGCTCTGGTCAATCGCTTCGTATAGGTACGGACGGGGCTGGCTTGCAGGGGTAGGTTTTTTGCAACGCCCAGTTCCAGAGCCTGTCATTCTGAGCGCAGCGAAGAATCTGCGTGCCACGAGAGATTCTTCGCTGCGCTCAGAATGACAGGCTCCAGGATCGATGCCAGATCGAAAACCTACTCCTGCAAGTGCAAGGCAGGGCTTGTCCCCGCCCTGGTAATACTCGAAGGTACGGGCCGGGCTTCGCCGCTCTGCAGCCCCCCGCCCTGGTAGGTAACGTTAAAACAATAGGAGATCCAATCAATGCCAAAAACCATGTTTGAGAAAATATGGGATGCCCATATCGTGCGTGATGTGCCAGGCGAATCCGCCGTGCTGTACATTGACCGCCATCTTGTGCATGAAGTCACATCACCGCAGGCCTTTGCCAGCCTCAAAGTCTCGGGGCGCACAGTGCGCAAACCAGAAGCAACCATTGCCGTACTCGATCACAATATACCAACCGTACCAGGCCGGCGTATGCTCGACGTCGTCGATCCCGCGCTCCATGAGAGCATCACAACGCTTGCTCACAACGTGCGCGAGTATGGCATCACCTTTTTCGATATGGCAAATGCCAGACAGGGCATCGTGCATGTCATCGGGCCAGAACTCGGCATCACCTTGCCCGGTATGACCCTCGTGTGCGGCGACTCGCACACCTCGACACACGGCGCAATGGGCGCGCTAGCCTTCGGCATCGGCACCAGCGAGATCGAACACGTCCTGGCAACCCAATGCCTCTTGCAACAGCGACCCAAAACCATGAATATCCGCGTCGAAGGCCAGCTTGCCCCTGGCGTGACCGCCAAAGACATGGCGTTAGGCATCATTGGCAAACTGGGAACAGCCGCCGGCACGGGCCATGTCATCGAATTTAGTGGCTCGACTATAAGAAGTCTCTCGATGGAAGGTCGCATGACCCTCTGCAACATGGCAATTGAGGCAGGCGCTAGAGCCGGTATGGTCGCGCCCGACGAAACCACCTTCGCCTACATCAAAGGCCGTCCCTATGCCCCATCCGGCGCAATGTTCGAGCAAGCCGTAGCAGCCTGGCGACAACTCGCCAGCGACCCCGACGCCCAATTCGACTCCGTTCACGAAGTCAACGTCGAATCTCTGGGACCACAGGTAACATGGGGAACCAATCCCGGCATGGTGGCCGACATTACCGGCTCCATTCCCGACCCCCGGCAGCAACGCGATCCAGAAACGCGCCGAACCATCGAACGCGCCCTGCTATACATGGGTCTCGCGCCGCAGCAGAAGATCGCCGATATCGCCATAGACACCGTCTTTATCGGCTCATGCACCAATTCTCGCCTTGAAGACCTGCGCCTCGCCGCGCGCTACGTCAAAGGCAAACACGTCGCGCCATCTGTGCGTGCGCTGGTAGTACCCGGCTCCGCTCACGTGCGCCGCGTAGCCGAAGAGGAAGGACTGGCCGACATCTTCCGCGACGCCGGCTTCGAGTGGCGCGAAGCGGGGTGCAGCATGTGCATCGCCATGAACGGCGACCAGCTTTCCGAAGGCGAGCGTTGCGCCTCCACCAGCAACCGCAATTTCGAGGGCCGCCAGGGTCGCGGCGGGCGCACCCATCTCGTCAGCCCCGCCATGGCTGCCGCCGCCGCCATCGCCGGCCATTTCGTCGATATTCGTGATCTTATGAAATTTAACAACCAGAATCCGTAATGTCATCCGGCGCTTTGCCCTGTCATCCTGAGCGAAGCGAAGGATCTATGCCCGGCTTCATGGACCCGGCGTGAGACCCTTCGCTTCGCTCAGGGTGACATCCGATGACCGATTCTGGTCGGGAACATTCATTAGGGACGCGATAAGTCACGTCTCTTGATCACATAGAAATATTTTCAAAGGAGAAAAACTTGGAACCATTTACTACACTGACGGGCCTGGTAGCCCCACTGGATCGCATGAACGTCAACACCGATGAGATCACCCCCGCGCGCTTCCTCAAAACGACGCGCCGCACCGGCTTCGGCAACGTCCTCTTTGCCAACTGGCGTTACCTTGACAAAGACTCGACACAGCCCAACCCCGATTTCGTGCTGAACCAGCCGCGCTACCAGGGCGTGAACATCCTGCTGGCCGAGGACAACTTTGGCTGTGGCTCATCTCGCGAACACGCCCCCTGGGCCATTCGCGATTACGGCATTCGCTGCCTCATCGCCCCCAGCTTCGCCGACATTTTCTACAACAACTGCTTCAACAACGGCATCCTGCCCGTCACGCTGGACTCAGCTACCGTGCGCGAACTCTTCAACGAAGTCGCAGCCAACGAAGGCTACACCCTGCGCGTTGACCTGGCCGCGCAGACCGTCACCACACCCGCCGGGCGCGCCATCCACTTCGACATCGACGGCTTCCGAAAGAACGCCCTCCTACAGGGCCTCGATAACATCGGCTGGACCCTCAGCCACAGCGACGAAATCGCAGCGTATGAGGAGAAGAGGAAAAAAGAGGCCCCCTGGATTTTCTCATAACAAAGGAGCATACCGTGGCTATACAAACCGATCCTGGCCTTGTCCCCTACCAGATTCTCGATGCCGGGGGCAACCTTGTAGGGAAGATGCCCGGCATTAGCGCGGAACGTATGTTGTCACTTTATCGCTCTATGCAAGTCGGGCGCGTGTTCTCGAACAAGATCATTGCCTTGCAGCGCCAGGGACGCGCCACCACCTTTGGCTCGCTGGTGGGACAGGAGGCCACCGCCGTCGGTCTGGCCGCGCCCATGCAGCCGCAGGATTGGCTGGCAACCTCGTATCGTGAGATTGCCTCGTTGATCGTCAAGGGCGTGCCAATTCCCACGCTGGCCTACTCGTTTCGCGGCTTCACACCGGAGAACTGGCCCGCCGAAACGCATTGCCTGCCCGTGCAAATCGTCATAGGCACGCAAATGTTACACGCCGTGGGACTGGCGATGGCGGCGAAAATCGCGGGCGACCCTGCCGTCGCGGTCGGCGTATGCGGCGATGGCGCCACATCCGAGGGCGATTTCAACGAAGCGCTGAACTTCGCCGGTGTCTTCCAGGCTCCCGTCGTGCTGGTAGTGCAAAACAATGGCTGGGCCATCAGCGTGCCGCGTTCCAAACAGAGCGCCGCGTCCACCTTTGCCGCGCGCGGAGAAGGCTTCGGCGTTCCCGCCAGGCTGGTGGACGGCAACGACATCCTGGCCGTCTACGACACCATGAGCAAAGCCATAGAAAACGCTCGCGCCGGCAACGGGCCAACCCTCGTAGAAACACTCACCTACCGCATCGGAGCGCACACTACCGCCGACGACCCCACGCGCTACCGCGACGCGGCAGAAGTCGAAGCATGGCGCGCCAGAGACCCCATCGCGCGTTTCCAGAAATTCCTGATTGCCCGCGACCTGCTGGCAGAGCAGCGCGTGCAGCAACTTATCGAAGAGGTAGAGGAAGAGATCAACGAGGCCGTGCGTATCGCCGAGTCCATGCCGCCAATGGCCCCCGATAGCTTCTTCGACTACGTCGCCGCCACCCTATCGCCGCGCCAGCAAGCCCAACGCGCCGACCTTCTGCGCTACATCAACCAGGTAATCCAGTAGCGACACCCCTTGCGGGTGTCCCGTCCTCTTCGTCCACAAATATGTATCCAGGATATGTGGACGGGACACCCGCAAGGGGTGTCGCTACTGATGTATAAATGGAGACTATTTACATGCAAATGACCATGATCGAGGCCCTCAATTCAGCGCTGGCGCTGGAACTTGAACGCGACCGCCGTGTCGTCGTCTTTGGAGAAGATATCGGAGCCAATGGCGGCGTATTCCGCGTCACCGAACACCTGCAAAACAAATTTGGCGAAGAGCGCGTCTTTGATACCCCGCTGGCAGAGTCCGGCATCATCGGCACGTCGATCGGCATGGCAATCTATGGCCTGCGACCCATCGTCGAGATACAATTTGCCGGTTTCCTCTTTGTATGCATGAACCAGCTCGTTTCGCAGGCCGCGCGTATCCGTTTTCGCAGCGCCGGAGCCTACACCTGCCCCCTCGTGGTACGCGCTCCCTATGGCGGCGGCGTGCGTACACCCGAATTGCACTCCGATAGTCTCGAAGCCGTCTTTTTGCAGACGCCCGGCTTCAAAATCGTAGTTCCCTCCAATCCCTACGACGCCAAAGGGCTTTTAGCCTCGGCGGTCGAAGATCCCGACCCGGTACTTTTTCTCGAAAACATCAAACTCTATCGCTCGTTTCGCGCCGAAACACCCACGGAGCATTACTCCATCCCCCTGGGCAAAGCCAACGTCGTACAGGAAGGCACAGATGTCAGCATCTTTGCCTATGGCGCTATGGTCAATGTCGCGCTAGAAGCAGCGAAGCAGGCGCAGCAGGAGACGGGAACCAGCGTCGAGGTCATCGACCTGCGCACCGTCTGGCCGCTTGATGAAGACGCCATCGCCGCCTCGGTCGAAAAGACGGGCCGCGCCATCATCGTGCATGAAGCCCCGCGCGCGGGCGGCATCGGCGCGGAAATCACCGCCGTTATTAACGAACGCTGCTTCTATTCCCTGCTCAAACCCATCGGGCGCGTGACAGGCTACGATACACCCTACCCCGTGCCGGGTCAGGAAGACTATTACCTGCCAACTCCGGCCAAAGTTATGACCGCGCTGCGCGAAATCATGGAACTCTAGAAAGTAGGCTTCTTACTATGAGTGAATTGAAATTGGCCGACCTCGGCGAAGGAATGCACGAGGCCGAGGTCGTAGAATGGCTCGTCAACGTGGGCGATACAGTCAAACTCGATCAAACCGTCGTCAAAGTCGAAACCGACAAGGCCATCGTTGAGATACCCGCCCCTGTCGCCGGGCGTGTCTCCGAGATTCGCGTACACATCGGCCAGACCGCCAGGGTCGGCGACGTGCTGGTCGTCTTTGACGCGCCTGCTGCATCATCCAATGGCGATTCTACAACATCCCCAGGAAGCGCAACCCCGACCGCCATTGCAACCCATGCATCCGCGCCATCATCTCCTGCCTCCACAACGCAAACCGCCACACCAAAATTGCGCGTGCTGGCCGCTCCCGCCGTGCGCAAACTGGCCTTTGAACTTGGCATAGACCTCGAACATGTCACGCCCTCCAACACGAACGGGCGCGTCTCCCTCGAAGATGTCAAAGCCTTCGCCGAAAAAACACAATCCACCTCTGCCCCCTCGCCAACTCCCGTAGGGACGCGATTTATCGCGTCCGCGCCACACCCATCCGCGCCACCCACGTCCGCGCCTCACATGTCCGTGCCACCTGCGCCCCTGCTAAAACCATCGACCGCAGACCAGGCTCCCCCACAAGACGAACGCCAGCCGCTCACGGGCCTGCGCAAGCGCATCGCAGAACATATGGAGCGTTCCTGGCGCATCATCCCGCACGCGACCGCTTTTGGCGAAGTCGATGCCACCGCACTTGTAGCCTTGCGCGATGCCCTCAAGCCCGGCGCGGAAAAGCGCGGCATCCGCCTGACCTATATGCCCCTGCTCATCAAACTCCTGCTGCCCGTACTAAAAGAGTTTCCCATATTTAACGCCAGCCTGGACGAAGAGCGGCGCGAAATTATTTACAAACGCTCGTACCATATCGGCATCGCCGCTGCCACGCCGGACGGTCTGCTCGTTCCCGTATTGCGCAACGCCGATCGCCTCACCCTGCTAGAGATAGCAACCAACGTTGATCGCCTGATCGAGGGAGCCAGACAGCGCACCCTGACCCTCCCAGAAGTGAGCGGCAGCACCTTCACGCTCAACAACGTGGGCAGCTTCGGCGGCAGTACCGGCACACCCATCATCAACCATCCCGAAGTAGCCATTCTGGCCTTCGGCAGAATCGAGGATAAAGCCATTGTCGAGCATGGAACAGTAATCGCGCGCCCCATCATGCCGCTCGCTCTCTCATTTGACCACCGCCTGATCGACGGCGCATTATCTGGCGCGTTCATGGCCCGCTTCAAAGAACTGGTCGAGCATCCCCAACAGTTGCTGCTCAATATGGTGTAGGACAATGCATTGTTTATAATCAGCAAAAAGAAAAAGACCCTGCCACACCAAAAGCCTGCATCCCTGTGGCATAACCGCGATTATTTACTGTTGTTAAGTGGCCAGATCGTCTCGAATGTGGGAACCCAGGTATCAACGCTGGCCTTTCCCATACTCATCCTGGCTTTAACTGGCTCGCCCGCCCAGGCTGGATTCGTAGGAACCATGCGCGTCATTCCCTATCTCCTGCTCAGCCTGCCCGCCGGAGCGCTGGTAGATCGCTGGGACCGCAAGCGCGTCATGATCCTCTGCGATACGGGACGCGCCCTCTGTCTTGCCAGCATTCCCATTGCCTATGCGCTTGGACACCTGGCACTTATACAATTATATCTTGTCTCGCTTTTCGAGGGTATCCTGTTTGTTTTCTTCAATCTTGCGGAGGTGGCCTGCCTGCCGCGCCTCGTCTCAAAAGAGCAACTTGCGGAAGCGACCGCTCAGAATGTCACCGTCAACAGCGCATCCTACCTGGTTGGTCCCGCTCTGGGTGGTATTCTTTATGGGCTGGGAAAGTTCGTCCCCTTCCTGACCGACGCCCTTTCCTATATTGTTTCGGTCATTTCGCTGCTCTTTATCAAGGTGAAGTTTCAAGGCGAACACACTGCCAGCCAGCGCTCATTATGGGTCGAAATCAAGGAAGGACTGAGCTGGCTGTGGCACGAACCGCTCATTCGTTTCATCGGTATACTGGGAAGCGCGGTGCATCTGATGGGCGCGGGTATCGTCATCATTATTATTTTACTCGCGCAACACCTGCACGCATCGACCTTTGTCATCGGCATTCTGCTGGCGACAGACGGCATAGGTGGCATCATAGGCGCGCTCATTGGCGGCAAGATGAGCAAGCGTTTTCGCTTCCAACAGATCGTCATTGCTACCATGTGGCTATGGGCAATTATCTGGCCTCTGCTCGCCTTCGCTTCAAATATCATTATGCTGGCCGCGCTCCTCTGCTCGCTCTACCTGGTAATCACCATCTTCGATGTGACACAATTCAGCTATCGGTTAGCCCTGATACCAGACGAATTGCAGGGGCGCGTAAATGGCGTCTATCGCATGATCCTGTTTGGCGGCGACACCATCGGCTTAATGCTGGTCGGTGTTTTGCTCCAGACGCTCGGCACCGTCACCACCATCTTGATCTATGGCGCTGGTATTGCTATGGTGGCTCTTGTGGCAACGCTGAACCCGCATATGCGCCGCACGCCAGCCATCTATTCGTAGGAACGAGCCAGGGTAGAGGCAATCTCTATAGACTGAGCTTCAGCCCCGCTGTCATCCCTTCACTGCGCTCAGAGCCTGCCCTGAACGCAGTGAAGGGATGACAGGACGGCTCAGTCTATTCTGACTTTGAAAGAAAGAAGCAAACTCATGGTCGTAGGAGACGTTACCACCGCTGTAGATGTACTGGTCTTAGGCGCAGGCCCGGGCGGCTACGTCGCGTCTATCCGCGCCGCCCAACTGGGCCATCATGTCACCCTCATCGACCAGTCCTTGCCCGGTGGCACCTGCCTGCATCGCGGCTGTATCCCGCTCAAAGCTTTGCTCTCCTCAACCGAACGCTACCAGCAAACGCGCCAGGAAGAACTCGCCTCCATGGGCATCTCCGCGCCCTCCGTCACCTTCAACTGGGCCGAGATGCAGGCATGGAAGCAAAGCGTGGTAGATCGATTGGCTGAGGGAGTGCGCCGCTTACTAACTGGCAACCGCATCGATTGCGTGCATGGCACCGGCTGGTTTATCAACGACCGTGAACTGCGCGTCGAAGGCGAGCACGGCTCCCTGCGTTTCAAATTTGAGCATTGCATCATCGCCACCGGCGCGGACCCCGCTCTCCTCGCCGGATTCCCTTTTGATGGCGAACACATTTTAACCCCTGAGCAGGCCTTGATGCTGCCAGCATTGCCAGAAACGCTTGCTATCTTCGGCGACGACTATATCGCGCTTGAACTGGCAACCCTCTTCGCCCGTCTCAACGTGCAAGTGAAACTCTACGCGCCGGGCGAGCAACTGCTGCCCGGCATTGACCCTGCTGCCGTGCGACTGGTGCAGGCTGGTTTGCGCAAACTTGGAGTCCAGGTCGAGACAAATGCTACCATCGCAAATAGAACTGAACGCCCCCTCGTGGTTTCGCAAGGAGTGCAGCCGCGCACAGCCGGATTACACCTTGACGCAGCCGCAGTCACCCTCACCGAAAATGGCGGTATCCTCGTCAATTCTATGCAGCAAAGCAGCATCCCGCATATCTACGCCATAGGTGATTGCACAGGCGGACGCGCCCTGGCAAGCATCGCCATGAAACAGGGCAAAGTGGCCGCCGAAACCCTTTCCGGCCAGCGCGTGCAATACGCTCCCCTCGTGACTCCCCTCGTTGTGCATACCTCGCCCGAACTTGCCACCGCCGGCTACTCAGCCACCCAGGCTGCCGGAGCAGGCTACGCCATCACTACCGGTAGATTTCCCCTGGCCGCCAACGGGCGCGCGCTCACCCTTGGCGCGGACAACGGCGTAGCCATGCTGGTTGCCAGCGCCGGCGACGGCATCTTGCTGGGCGCAACCATCGTCGCTCCCCGCGCCGGCGACCTCATCAGCCAGGCCACCCTCGCCATAGAAATGGGCGCAACCCTGACCGACCTCACCGAAATACTCTACGCCCACCCCGGCCTGAGCGAAACCATACTCGAAAGCGCCGAGAATGCGCTGGGTAGAGCGGTTCATATTGTGGCAAAAGCATAAAAGAAGGACGAGGGCGACCGCAACGCAAGGGTCGCCCTCGTCCTTTCTTGTTTATAACACACCCCTACAATGGATTCGATCCCATCTCCAGCGCCATCCGCAAATGTTCCAGCGACGTATTCCCGCCCGAACACACAACCCCCACCTTTTTCCCCCGCAGCTCTTCGCGCATACGATACGCCCCGGCCAGGGCAGCCGCGCCCGCGCCCTCGGGCAGCGTGTGCGCCCGTTCGATCATCCACACCATCCCCTGCATGATCTCGGCCTCGCTCAGCAGCAGAAAATCGTGCAGCCCGGCGCGCATAATCTCCTGGGGCAGTTCAAAGGCCACGCCCGTTGCCAGCCCTTCGGCGAAGGTGACGTTGGGCGCGGTAACGAGGCGTCGCTGTTTCCACGTCTCATAAGCAGCCGCAGACGCTTCCGACTGCACGCCGACTACTTCTATGGCAGGGTTGATCGCGTGCGCCGCGATACACACGCCCGCCGCGCCTGAACCACCGCCAACCGGCACGAAGATCACCTCCAGGTCGGGCGCGTCTTCCAGCATCTCCAGTCCCTCGGTGGCGACGCCAGCGATAAGCAGTGATTCGTTGCCCGAATGAATGTAGCGGTAGCCATGTTCATGGGCCAGCGTCTCACAGTGCGACCTGGCCTCGTCGAAATTCGCGCCGAACTGAATCACTTCCGCGCCCATCCCTTGCATAGCCGCCACTTTCCCCGCATTCGCCTTTTCAGGCACAACAATACGCGCTTTGACGCCAAATAGCCGCGCAGCATAGGCCACCGATTGCCCGTGATTACCCGTCGAGGCAGCAATAACCCCACTCGATCGTTCTTCCGGCTCAAGTTGCGAAATAAGATTGATGCCACCGCGCACTTTGAACGCGCCCACAGGCTGGTAGTTCTCATGCTTGATAGACACTTCCGTGCCAATCAGCGCATCTATCGCCGGATAACGGTGCAGCGGCGTGCGCGCCAGGTAGGGATGAATGCGGCGCTTTGCCTGCAAAACATCCTGAAACGTTGGTATACGCATTGAAGACATGTGATGTTCCTTTCATTCCGGTTTCCCACCTCTCGCAGGTCAGGAGTCATAACCGTGTATGGTAGGGGCGACCCTTGCGGTCGCCCTGGCCCCGACTGGTCATTTGTCGTTTCTCATCCCCTTAGTGCATAATAAAAGAATGAAAGAAAAACCGGCAAAAGTAAAGGGGCAAAGCCATGACCGTACCACCATCCAATCTCAGAGTAGCCGCCATCCTGCAAGACGTGCAGCAATCCTACGACGCGCTGAACCAACTCATCGATGGTCCGCTAGCGCAACTCCCCTCAGAGAAACTGTATCAACTGCCCGCCGAAAATGAATGGACCATCGTGGAGAACCTCGCTCACATTGTAGAGTTCATGCCCTACTGGGGCGATCAGATCGCCAAACTGGTCGCCCACCCCGGCCAGAACTTTGGCCGCGTGCAGCAGGACGAACGCCGCCTCAAAGAAATACGCGACCACGCCCATGACTCGCTGGCGCAAATCAAAGCGTTACTGCCCGCCGCTTATGCCCGTCTACACGAAGTGCTGGCAAGCCTGCAAGATAGCGACCTGCAATTAACCGGCCTGCATTCCCGCTACGGCGAAAAGCCGCTCGCATTGTTCATGGAAGACTTCGTGACCGGACACCTGCGCGCGCACCTGGCTCAAATGAAGGCGGCATTGGATATACTCTTTATCTAATGTACAGCTTCCAAAATCCTACCATTGAGCGAACTTGAGAACTGTCCCGGCTGTCATCCTGAGCGCAGCGAAGGATCTCTCTCCGGCGAGCCAGACCCTTCGCTGCGCTCAGCGCTTGCCCTTGAGCGCAGCGAAGGGGTGACAGCCACTGCCTCCACATGTCTGCCAGTGAAAAGCGAGGCTTGCCCGTGCCCTGACCTCATGCTATGATTGGGGTGAAAATGGGAAAGGGTTTCGATATGTATGAAACGCACATTTCTGGCAAAGTTACAGCGTAGCGCGCTCTATTGTCTCACCGGCGCGCTCCTGCTGGTAGTCGGGGTACCACTCTATCAACTGATTGTCTTGAACCCCGCTGGATACGGCGACGCGCTCACTTCACTGGTCCAGACCCTGCGCTGGATCAATGGTCATGCCCTGCTCTTCACCGGCTACCGCGCCTTACTGCTAGCAGGCTTTGCCCTCATGCTCGGTCTGCCCTTTGCGCTTTTCCGTATCATCGTAGCCCAGGAGATCATAGGACGCGCTGATGCCGGTATAGAAGAAAATGAGGGCGAGCAACAAGAACCAGGCAAACAGGCTGGAGAAGAAGAAACAAACCCCGCTGACAGGCAGGTGGAGCAACAAGAACCAGACAGGCAAGCTGGAGAAGAAGAAACAAACCCGCATGACGCGCAGGTGGAACAGCAGCAAGTAAACAAGTCCGATGGCATGCCGGAATTCGCCTGGCGTGGCAAAGGCTTCGCCGTCATGGCCGCCTGGACAGGACTATTCGGCCTCATCTTCTTCGTTGCCGGAACGCTGGCAAGCACCATGTATCTACTCATCAGCGCGGCTTCTCAATCCGCC
>DAHVFL010000076.1 GCA_027316975.1 Chloroflexota bacterium
AACGAGTAAACACATTCCTGGCAATGCCACATGTCTTAGCATACATCTTTTATATCCGGCCGTCAAGGACAAAGATTACCATTCATAAATTTTGCTTTTTCACTTTTGCTTTTTTCTCTCATTCTATTGGATAATTTTTAAAAATGTTCGTCATATATTATATATTACGACAATTCTTATGTTTTTCTCACAGTTAGCAGGACGGAAAAACCATTATGCCGTCAAAATCGCAAAATATTTGCTAAAATTCTGTTACGAGATATTTTAGTACATAAGTTTCTTGTAAACGCAACAATTACAGTATATAATTATTTAACAGGATGTTCGTAAGTATTGGCGAGCGTACCTGGTAGAAGGAGAGCGCACATGAACCTACAGCATTTAGGGGTATCCCCCGAGGATCACGATCCTGACCCCGAAGAAACTTTAGCGCGGTTCCATCCGTACATTGTTGCTCTCGTAAAACAGAGGGCGCGTCGTAGTTCGAACTTTGCGCGGCCTGGTCAGTTCGATCTGGAAGTCGATGAGATGGCGCAGCGCGTGCTCATTAAGTTCTGGCAGTCCCTCGCAGTAAAACACATCGAACATCATAAAGCGTACCTCAGTACCATTGTGCGTAACGAATTTAACGATCTATCTCGTAAGCGCAAGCAGCCTCTTCCACTACTCATCGATGACGATGGGGAATGGTTCATGGGTGATGTGGAGGAGCGTGAAAAGGCGTGGGCGGCTGACCCCGCGGATGAGTTCGAAGCGTGCGAAAGCCTGGCGGAGTTGATGGACTCAACGGTGGATGGTCTGGCAAAGTTGTCACCTCGCCAACAACAGGCCATGATCTGCGAGCTAAACGAAAAAATCGATACAACCCTTCAGTTTATTCAGGTTCTGCGCAAACATGAAGTTGAAGTCAAAACAGTAGATTGGCCCGAAGATGAGGCAGATAAGAAGCTGCTGAAAGCGTCATTGTCTCCTGCTCGCCATAAAATGGCGAAAAACATGGGCTTCGATACACATGCCCATAGAAAAAAAGCGTAGTTTTGTTGAAAGAGGCAGAGAATTTCAAAAGTTCTCCGCCTCTTCTGCGCTTTCCTCTACACCATCGGGATATGTTCCACGGGCTGCTTGCCCTGTTCTTTGCGCGTATTGCGACGAGACTGGAGGCGTTTGATGGCGCTGCCGATGCGCTTGATGCCCTCTTCGATGTGACGCTCTTCGGGAAAGGCAAAGCTCAGGCGAAGGTTCTGCTGTCCGCCGCCATCTACGTGAAACGGTTCGCCTATCACGAAAGCTACCCACTCGCCCGCTACTTCGCGCAACAATGCGCGCGCTCGCACATCGCCCGGCAGACGACACCAGAGGTGAAACCCGCCCACCGGCGCATTGACACGCACTTCACGCGGCCAGTACCCGGCAATCGCCGCGAGCATCAGGTCGCGTTTGCGCCGGTAGACCTGGCGTAACATTCCCAGGTGATCGTCCAGTAAACCGCGCCTGAGAACTTCTGAAACAGCCCACTGTCCCAGCGCGTTGGTGTTCAGATCAAAGACCTGCTTGTGCAGCGTTA
Organism: Chloroflexota bacterium; assembly: GCA_027316975.1. Taxonomy (GTDB): domain Bacteria; phylum Chloroflexota; class Ktedonobacteria; order Ktedonobacterales; family Ktedonobacteraceae; genus CF-113. Next base: position 1,565 of record DAHVFL010000076.1, read on the forward strand.
GCCGCTCGATCATAGGTTCCGGCGCGGCCAGCCACGCGACACGCAGGCCGGGGGCCAGGGTCTTCGAGTAGGTGCTGAGGTAAATTACTTGCCCGCCGCTATCCATCGCCTTTAAGGGTTGGGGCTGCTTCCCCTCGAAGTAAATCTCACCATATGGATCGTCTTCTAAGATTGGCGTCTGGTAACGCCTTGCCAGCAGCAGCAGGCGGCGGCGGCGTTCCTGCGACATGACCGCGCCCGTTGGATTCTGAAATGTTGGCTGAGTATAGATCAACCGGGGCCGGTGGCGCGCCAGAATCGATTCTAGCAAATCGACACGCATACCCTCGTTATCGGTTGGGACGCCAATCACACGCGCATTGAGCGCGCGAAAGGTCTGTATCGCGCCCAGGTAGGTCGGCACCTCGACCACAACTTCATCGCCGGGGTTGAGCAAAAAGCGGCCAACCAGCCCGATACCCTGAGTTGAGCCGGATAGAATCAGGATGTGTGGCGTATCGACTACGACGCCGCGCGCGCGCATTCGGCCCGCGATATTCCTGCGTAAGCTTTGCAGCCCCTCAACCGGACAATAGCCCAGCGCCGTCTGCCGGGCGTCCAACAATTCGTCAGCGAAGACCGAACGCAGCATTTCAGCAGGCAGCAAATCAGTCGCGGGCGTGCCAGGCGCGAGCGAAATAATTTCTTTGCGATCACTCATTGAGGCCAGTTCGCTCAACAGGTGAGCATCGGGACCCAGAGCCTCACGCTCACCTGCCGGTAGACCCAGCAGCCAGGAGGCGGTTTCAGGCTCATACGCATCAACATCGTAGGAATAATGGTTGCGGCGCACCAGCGTTCCACGACCGACATGCCCCTCGATCAAGCCTTCGCTGGCAAGCTCATTGTAGGCGTTCATGACCGTCGTGCGATTGATGCCCAATTCGCTGGCGAGCGCGCGCTCGGTTGGCAGGCGCGCTCCTTCAGCAAGCTCGCCAGAAAGAATAGCTTCGCGCAGGCTCTGGCAAATCTGCCGGTATAAGGGTATGCCGCTTTTACGATCTAAAGCGATCAACGTTGAAATGGGAGCCGTAAACACCGGTCGCGGCTCTGACAGGGATGCATGTTGTCTCATATTTGTCTCCTGATTGGCTGACACCAATCTAAGTATAACCTATCCATCATGCGAAACGCTATGGTTAATTGGTGGGTAGAATATCGAGCCAATTGCCAGATAGTGTATATATAAGGTGATTGATTATCTCACTCAAATGTTTGAGAAGCGCTGCTTGTGTCTGGGGAAGCCAGCAATCAAGACGAGGAGAAACTACATAATGGAAGGTATTGAACAACGTATCGCACTGGTACGCGAGGACCGCGAACATGGGTCGCGCTGGTTAGTGCGTGAAGCCATTACCATCCTGTACGATATAGCAACATCTACCACTCACTCGCAAGGCGAACGCTTACGTATTTTGCGACGGGCGGGAACCGAACTGGCGCGAGCGCGCCCGGCTATGTTCGCTCTAGCAGGCGCGGTAATTCGTATCCTCGGCTTGTCGCAGAATCTTGATGAGATCGCGCTTACAGCAGAGCAACTCCTTCACGCGTATGATACTGCCATTGAACGTATTACCGGACACGTTCGCCCGTTGCTGGGCGGTACGCTAATGACCCATAGTCTTTCTGGCACGGTTTTGGAGGCGCTGATCGCCTGCGCCTCCACGATTGAACATGTGATAGTACTCGAAGGCAGACCTCGCTATGAAGGACGCGAGGTGGCCCTTGCTCTGCATACAGCCGGTATCGCCACGACTTTGATTACTGACGCGCAGGCGGATATTTTCTTGCCGCGTTGCCGCTCCGTGATTGTTGGAGCAGATAGTGTTCTGGCGAACGGTGATATTCTCAATAAGGCCGGTACAGCCTTGCTTGCCTGGGCCGCGCGCGGACACGGCCTTCCCCTGTACGTCCTATGCGAAACGCTCAAGATTGCCACATACACGTGGACAGGCGACCTTACTCAACTGGAAGAGAAAGAGGCCGGGGAAGTGTGGGAACATCCCATTTCGGGTATCGCAATCCACAATTTCTACTTTGACCACACGCCGGCCCGGCTTGTGACAAAACTGATCACCGAGCAAGGCGTACTATCAAAGCACGACCTACAGCAAACAGCCGCAGATCTCCGACGTATGTCAAAACGTGCCAGATTGACCCAACCATCCTGAAATTTGGTGTTTCGGCAAATTCTCAGTATCATATAATCTAAGATTGGTAATATTCGGTTGGCAATGTGGAAAAGGATTTCACCACCTATCAGGAATTGAAGAGCCAGAAACGTACAGGGTAGGGGCGACCCTTGCGGTCGCCCTGGCCCCACTCGTTGGCAATGTGGAAAAGGATTTCACCACCTATCAGGAATTGAAGAGTCAGAAACGTACAGGGTAGGGGCGACCCTTGCGGTCGCCCTGGATACCCATTGGGCGACCCTTGCGGTCGCCCTGGCCCCGATAGTTGGTTACGTGGAAAAGTGAGGGGGAATATGGATACACATCAGCAGCATGAAAAAGAACAAAAACAGCCACCAGACGAACAAATCCTGCACGAATTGATCGACGGGAAGGATAAGGCGGCATCCGATGTATCTGTTGTGCGCGCCAATACGCCACGTCCAATCTCGTTTGCGCGCGCAGCTTCAAAAAGCGAGCAGGCCGTGGCAGGAAGCTATGCCGACCCGGCGGATTTTCCAATCGAAGCGCCCGCCGCGCCGCCTTTGCCGGAAGAACCAGAAGAGAGCGAGAGTGGCGCGCCAACAGCTACTACATCTCCTGCCTTACCGATTATATCAGGGCAGACTGACACCATCGAGCCAGAATTTACCTGGCTCTTTGAATATGGCCTGGAAATGGATGAAGGCTATCTCAATAGCGCCACGCGCTTAAATGGTCAGGCGTATATATACGGGCCGGGGGTTCTCAAGGGCTATCGCATAGAAGGTATTCCATTGCAAAATGGACGGACTGCTTTGTCCCTCGCGAAAGCTTCCTCGCCCGAACAGCAGGTCTGGGGCATCCTGTATCGTATCCCACGGCATCTTGCCGAACAAAACGGCACCGAATCCTCCGCCCTTGACAAGGCCCACGCCGCGTACCAATTCACCGCCACGCCTGTCATCGCGCACGAGGTGTATCGCAAGCGAGCGGTGCAGTGCATAACCTACATGCTCACGGAAACAGCCCGCAAAGAACTCGTCTTATCTGCGCCGGTTGAGGCGCATTTCGATCACTCTTATGCCCGGCGTCTGCTGGAAGTAGCCGGGAAACAGCATTTGCCAGAAACATACCTGCAAGAATTGGCTACGCTGACCGGGCAAAACGCAGGCGAGCCGCCAATTACTGTTTCCACACCCGCAGAACAAAACACCGAGCCGCTGCCAATCGTTCATACCAGCATTCTTTCAGAACAAGTTCCAGCCATCGCCTGGAACACAGCATCAACGTCCACGCCCACGCCTGGCGGCTGGCTGCTCGTACTGGCCCTGTACCTGGTTGTAGTATTGATGGCGACCCTGGCGCTTGCCGTCATACAATCGCTGGGGTACTGGAACCAGGTATTCACCGACAGCTTCGCGCCACTGGGCGCGCCCTGGTATGTGTTGCTCTATGGGCTGCTGGGTGGCTGTATCAGTTGCATCATGACGCTTGGACGCTCAAGCCGACCAGTAGCGCCCGGCTTTGTCATTCTGACATGGTTCGCGCGGCCCTTCCTGGGTATGGCGCTGGCTGCAATAGCCTACCTGCTGCTATCCAGTGGCTTATTTGTTATGAGCGCCGTGCCAGAGCAGCGCTACGCGATCTTCTCAGTAATCGGGGCCATCGCAGGTTTATGCGAGGGATGGCTGTTTTTCAGACAAAAATAATACACTGATTTTCTTGTTGAGCTTGTGTGAACGCAGAGAATAGCGTACACTATACAGACAGTACACACCGTCATATTTCTCGAACGTGTCTCCAGTTTTTCGTATCATGCAAGAGGAACTACCGCTACTGAGTGGGAGGAAAAACAGATGCCAACCTATATTAGCCTGGTGAACCTCACAGAACAAGGGATCAAGGAATTCAAGAATGCCCCCGAACGGCTGCGATTCTTCGACGAAGCGGCAAAAGAAGCTGGTGGAAGACTGATTGGTTTCTATCTTGTCATGGGACAATATGATTATGTTGTGATTACGGAAGCGCCTGACGACCAGACGGCGGCTCGCCTCATCATGGGTACCATTGCGCAGGGCAGCGTGCGCACACAAACGATGCGAGCCTTTCCGCGTGAAGAGTTCGAAACCATCGCCAAAGGAATGTAGTACCTGGAAGGCCCGCGCGGTCATTCTGCTATGTTACATGTCTTCCATCGGAAAGATTGCGCGTACCAGGCGTTCGGGGTCGTGACGGGCCGGCCCATCTCCTTCCAGGTTCAGGTGTTCAATGACGACGTTCGGCACGAGCCGGGCCAGTTGCGCGCGATCCACAAAGACCGGTTCGCCTTTCTCTTCGGCATACATCATCAACACGTCTGGCTTGAACAAGCCATCATTGACGATGACTCGATCGACTCGCCCGCCCAGGTAATGATGAATCTGCCTGACGAAATCGGAGGCTTTATACCCGTCGGTCTCTCCATGTTTGATCATGAGATTACAGACATAGACCTTTTCCGCCTCAGATTCGCGCACCGCGCGCGCGATTTCAGGCACGAGCAGGTTCGGCAAGAGACTGGTAAACATGTCTCCAGGCCCAATGATGATCGTATCGGCCCGTCTGATAGCGCGCACGGCCTGCGCGCAGGCAGGAACGCCCTCGGGTTCCAGGCGCACGCGCACGATAGGAGAAAGCGCGCCCATATTTTTCTCGCCGCGTGTGTCAATCTCGGTCTCGTCGCAGATAGAACTGCCATCTTCCAGGTCAGCGCAAATCATGGTCTGCGTCAGAGTCACCGGAATGACGCGCCCGGAACAATTCAAGAGTTCCTGCGCATCTTCGAGCGCGAGCAAGAGATCGTCGTTATTAATATCCTGCAAACCTTTGAGGATAAGATTGCCCAGGCTATGACCCCCCACGCCTCTTTCTTTCACTTCCCCATCGTTAGATTGCTCAAACCGGTGCATAAAGATTTCACGCCATAACGCCCCATTATGCGCTAATGCCACCAGCGACATGCGTAAATCCCCCAGGGGGAGTTGACGGCGAAATTCGTCCATCAACCGGCGCGAACTTCCTCCACTATCAGACATGTTAACGATTGCGCTGATGTTAAAGGGATATTTTTTAAGATGTGAGAGAAGGCCAAATGTCCCGGTTCCTCCTCCAATAGTGACAACCCGGCGTCCCGCGAATCGATCTCCTGTGCGATGATGTCCTTGCACGCTGGTTCTCCTGTGGCTGATCTCAGGTTCGTCGCTCACAATACGTTTCCTCTCTACATACTTGTTCCACGCCTGCTCATCCCGGGTAGACTCAAAGACGGGTGACTCGACGGCGTTCACTTGTTTGCTGTCTTCAACCAAGTCTATCATGCCCTCTTTCCCCATGCAAGCAAACAATTTCATACGAATGAGAAGAGAATACTCCCCCCTTGACAATTAGCGATATATCGTTATACTCTCTAGTAGATAACGATATATCGCTATGAAACAGAAAGGAAGACACACATGTTTGGCAACCGTTTTGCGTATGGATTTCAGGGAAATAGTCAAGAGGGAGGAACTCCTCCCTGGTTACGACATCACGGCCCTGGCTCACGCTTCTTCGCGATGGGGCGTGGCCGCGGCGCGTTTGGCTTCGGCGGGCGTTTTGGCCCTGGCGGGGGGCCATTTAAGCCTGGAAGAGAAGGCGGTCGCTTTTTCGGGCGTGGCGACATGAAATACGCCCTGCTCTGGCTAGTGCAAGAGCGGCCTATGCATGGCTACGAAATGATCAAGGCCCTGGAACAGCGTTCCGGCGGGTTCTATACTCCCAGTCCCGGTTCGATCTACCCCACCTTACAGATGCTGGAAGAAGGTGGCTATGTCACCGGCAGCGAAGTGGAAGGGAAAAAAGTGTATACCATCACCGACGCAGGCCGCGCATTACTTACCGATAGCCCGCGCAACGATGAAGGCTTCGCGGGTCCTCCCTGGATGCGCTGGCATGGACGCGGCGAACATGGCGAACGCGCCTCGCGCATGGAAGTACACGCCCTGGCTATCGAGGCCAGAGAGGTCGCGCGTCTATTCGCCCTCGCTACCCGCGCCTCTTTCGATAACCCCGAACAAATTACGCGCCTGCGGGGAATTATCGAGCGCACGCGTAGCGAATTGAACTCGCTCATCAGCAATGAACCAGCCGCGCCTTCACCAGACCAACCTGCTGCGCCAGGTGCAGACCAGGCTTAGGTGAGAAAGGGCATATTGCGCGATAGCGGCGCTATCGCGCAGTATACCCTTTCTAAAGCTATATCTTGTGTACAACGGTCTTTTACCTTATACTGTATGCAACGGGAGTCACTTCTTCACTCTGTGGGCGCGGTGATGAAGAGCATAGATTTCCCGTTACATTTTTTACCAGCTTTCCCCCGGCGCTTCGTCCTCCAATTGCCCTGTTTAGCTTAAAAAATTCTATCGTTTAGAGAAGAAATGTGTTATACTCTGTTGGGTTTAATATGCAGGGAGGAGCTATTTATCAATGCCACAGTCATCGCCACAACCGTCAGAAATTGAACGAGCGCTGCGCCGCATACGCCTGATGACCGAAGAGGGACAGGAAGAGAACGTACTTGAGCAACTTGACGCGCTTCATACTGAAGATCCTCAGATGCAACAGGAAATCATATTCATACGGGCCTGGTACTACACCCAGAAAAAGCAATGGCATGAGGCTTTTCAGCATCTTTCAACGCTGTATAATCCTCAATCCATCCAGAACGATTGGGAAGATACCACACATACTGAACGCGAACGACGGGCGTTCTACCTGGTCTGGCTTGGCACCATCGCGGTAAACCTTTCGCGCTACGATGACGCCTCGCGGCTCTTCACGAAATGCCTGGAAATCCTCGAGATGCGGCGCGTGCATCTTCCCAAAGTGCGCATCAAGGCGCTGTACGGTCAGGCGATGACCTGCATTACATCCGGTTTGAACGCGGTTGCCATCCAACATTACCAGGAAGCGTTAAAGGTCTGCGCGAAAGAGAAATTGCAACAGGAACTCAAGAGGGATTTTGCTAATATCCACTATGGATTGGCCGATGCATATCGCCAGACGGGAGATTTCGGTAGCGCGCGAACGTATGGACGCCGGGCTTTACAGATGTATGTAGACCTTCCTGATCGATACTTTGTGTGCCGTGTCTATAACCTGTTGGGCAGGATCGCTTTCCAACTGGGTGAACACCAGGTGGCGGCTGAACATATTATGGAATCGCTTTCACTCGCCGTGCTAGAAGATAGAGTGGGCATGAAGATGATCAACTTTGTCGCCATGGCTGATGTGCGCCTCGCCGAGAATCGCCTGGATGAAGCGCAACGTTACTGCGATCATGCTCTGGAGACCGCAGAACATATGCAGGACGACCATCATCTATGGGGCATGATGTACATGGTGTGTGGCAAAGTTGCCTTCGCCAGGGCAAAAGAGACGCAGGGAGAGGAAGCGCGTTGGTTGCTTCTTGAAGCGCAGGCTATTTTTGAAAAGGCCGAGAAACAGCTGACCCAGACGCAAGCCGCAGCGCATCTTTCCGAACTCTATGGGCGGCGCGCGGAAGTGTATGAGGCCATGAACCAGCCTGAGAAGGCCCTGGCTTGCTGGAAATCCGCCTTCGATGTCTCTACCGCTCCCTGGGGCGCAGGATGGTATGAATGAACAGGGGCGTCGCTCCTATTTCAGGCCGATACGTTCCTGTAACTGGCTGGCGACGCTGTAGGGGTCGCGTTCTCGCGCGGTAATATCGTCGATGAGTGTGCGCCATTCATCTTCGGTAATTGTTTGCTGTAGAGCATTCATCAAAGCGTGTGACAGCAGAGCCTGCACTTCGCTGCGTACCTGGCGTTGCGCTCGCTGCGAAAGCATACCACTCTCCACCAGGTAGGCGTAGTGTTCTTGAATTGCGTCCACCACATGCCGAATACCCTGGTCTTTAATGGCGGCTGTTTTGAGGACGGGAATGCGCCAGGCGGGTGTTGTTTTATCGCGCTGGCGGCGTGTGGGATCGAGGCTGAGCAGCATCGCCAGTTCTGCGACGGTCTGATCCGCGCCCGGTTTGTCTGCTTTGCTCACCACAAAAATATCAGCGATTTCCAGAATACCCGCCTTGATCGCCTGTACCTCGTCGCCCATGCCTGGCGCTGTCACCACCAGAACCGTTTGCGCTGCCCGCATCACCTCGACCTCGGCCTGCCCGGTGCCAACCGTTTCAATAATAATGGGATTATAGCCCGCCGCGTCCATAGCCCGCACGACATCGCGTGTGGAGGCTGAGAGACCGCCTACGCTGCCCCGGCTTGCCATGCTGCGTATGAACACATTCGGATCGCCTGCCAGTTCCATCATGCGAATACGGTCACCCAGAATAGCGCCACCGGTAAAGGGGCTGCTGGGATCGACGGCTACTACGCCCACTTTTCGCTCGCGATGGCGTAATTCGCGCACAAGATGCGTCACCAGGGTACTTTTGCCCGCCCCTGGCGCGCCCGTGACACCGACGATCTGCGCGTTGCCCGCGCGCGCATGAAGCTCGGCAAGATAGCGGCGCGCTACCGGCATATCGTTCTCAATCAATGTCACCATACGCGCCAGTGCGCGGCGGTCTCCATCCAGCAGACGCTCAACGAGATTTTGCACAACTCACCTGCTCGTCCTATACGTCAGCGGTCAGGCGGTCTGCCTGAATATTGGCGCGCACAAAATTGATGATTTCATCGGTCGATGTGCCAGGCCCAAAACATCCCTTGATACCCAACGCTTTAATAGCCGGCACGTCCTCGTCGGGGAGTATACCGCCAGCCGCGACAAGCACATCATCGACAGAATTTTCTTTCAACAGGGCCATGACCCTGGGGAAGATAGCCATGTGCGCCCCGGACAGGATACTCATCAGAATAGCATCTACATCTTCCTGGATGGCCGCTTCAACGATCATTTCAGGCGTCTGGCGAATACCGGTGTAGATGACCTCCATGCCAGCGTCACGCAGCGCGCGCGCAATCACTTTGGCCCCGCGATCATGTCCATCCAGGCCAGGTTTTGCAACTAATACACGTATTGGGCGAGTTTCATCCATATGGTAGCCTCTATTCTATGACCCCGAACGCCTTGCGTATCTCTTCTTCCCCTTCGCGATTGACCAGCGCGTAAATATCGTCGTTGGCTTGAATCTCGGTTTCCGCGGAAGGGAAAATGGGCTGTTTGTCTCGAATGACCAGCACAATGTTGCTGCTACGCGACAGGCTAATGTCACGCAGCGCCTTGCTGACCAACGGTGAGTCGGTTGGAACGCGCACTTCCACAATCTCCAGACCCGCGCTTTTGAGCGTCATGAGTTGCACAAAACGCGAGCTGGGCAGTTCGGCCTCGATCAGCGAGAGGATGGATTTGGTCGGACTCACGGTGACATCGATGCCGAGTTTATAAAAGATATCCGCGTGTTTGGGATTGTTCAGACGGGCAATGGTGCGATTCACCTTGTAGCGTTTTTTGGCAACCTGGCAGATCACCAGGTTATCTTCGTCGTCTCCAGTTACGGCAATCACGACATCAGCCCGGTTAGCGCCTACCTCTTCCATTGTGCGGGCTTCGCACGCATCGCCGCGTAAAACAGCCGGTCCCAGTTCTTCACTCAGTGTGGCGTAACGCGACGAGCCTTTCTCCAACAGCAGCACCTCGTGACCATGATGGAGCAGGTTTTTTGTGAGGTAGTAGCCAACGTCGCCGCCACCGCCAATGATAATATACATGTGTGCCTCTATTTCTGCTTCTTCCCGGTGATAGCGTCGAACATAATCTGCGATCCAACAATCGTAGGACAAAATGTTTCCAGACCAAGTTCGCGGTAGGTTTCTTCACGAATGGGGTCGTAGATTCTACATACGACCTTTTTTACCTTAAATATCTCTTTCGCGATCTGACTTGCCATGATGTTGCGGTTGTCGCCATTGGTGACGGCGGCAAATGCCTCAGCCTCGCGGATACCAGCGCGAACCAGCACGTCTTCATCAACGCCATTCCCAACAAATGTCGTGCCTTGAAAGTCAGGACCCAGACGTTGAAAGGCGTCACTACTCTGGTCAATGACTGAGACCGTATGACCTGCCCTGCCCATCATACCGGCCAGAGTCGCCCCCACACGCCCACATCCAAGTATTACTATTTTCATGGGTTGCCTCCTGTTGCGAGCAACGAACATTCCTTCCTGGCGTATGCGCCAGCACGTTCGTTTAATCCAGTAGTATTGTATCACGCTGTTTGCAAGAGAGGGTATGGGCGTCCGGCTCGTCCATACCCTCCCTCTCTCAAACTGCCGCAGACGACAAGGAATAAGTAAGCTGAGCCGATTCACGAGGAGTAGAGCGTATGTTACAGCGTTACATGCCTGGTACTGTGGATGCCTGTCAGAGCGAGTTATGGGACAACTTCGTGAATTCGCATGAACGGGGACATTTCTTGCAAAGCTGGGGGTGGGGAACGCTCAAGGCTAACGCGGGCTGGCATCCTTTGCGGGTGGGCTTATGGGATACACAGCGCGAGCAGATCGTCGCCGGTGCGCAAATACTGCGTCGTACAGCAGCGCATGTTCCACCGCGTCTTGGTCACCTCGCCTATATCCCCAGAGGACCGGTGCTTGCCTGGTCGCATCAAGAAAATAGCGCATCTTCCTCGTCAGAACAAAGTGAAATATTCTTTGCGCACTTGTTGCCCTTTCTTCGCAGGCAAGGCGCAATCGCGCTGCATGTAGAACTGCCACTTGAGGACAGCGAACAGGAGAGCAAATGGGCGCGCCAAACATTGACCTCCTTGAATTTTCGTCCAGCGCGCCCGGTGCAGCCCATGCGCACCATCATGCTCGACCTCACCCCGGACGAGCCGAGCTTGCTCGCAAACATGAAGGAGAAATGGCGCTATAACATTCGCCTGGCCGGGCGTAAAGGCGTGCAGGTGCGCCC
>DAHVFL010000077.1 GCA_027316975.1 Chloroflexota bacterium
GGCAGTTATAAACATGACAGTCAATATAAGAGCTACCGAACCGACCACCACAGCAGAGCCGCTGGATATACTCGCGCTGTACCGCACGATGCTAACGGCGCGGGTCATGAACGATCTTCTGAAAATACGCAAAACACAGGGAAAATTTCCCTTTTATATTGGATGCGCCGGACACGAAAGTATGGCAGCCGTAACTGCCGCCCTCAACCCTGACGATTGGATGTCCCTCTACTATCGCGACCTGGCCGCGTGGCTACAGCGCACCGGCGACATCACCGGGCCACTGCGCGAAGCCTACTCGCGCACTACCGGACCTATGGGCGCTGGCCGCAACATGCCCTCACACTACAGCAGCAAACAGCAACATATCCTGCCCACTTTCAGCGAAGTGGGCGGCCTGGCTCCATTCGCCGGAGGCATAGCCTTTGCCCTGCAACGAGAGCAGCGCGACGAAATCATTCTGTTCACCACCGGCGACGGTGGCGCGGCCACCAACGATTTCAATGCGCTCTTCCGCCAGGCAGCGGTACATCAACTGCCCATCCTGATGGTCGTCGAGGATAACGGCTGGGCCATCACCACTGCATCCTCTATCCAGTGGAGCGGTTCGCTGGTCGAATGGGCCAGGGGCGGCGGCGTCTATGCCGAAGAAGTCGATGGCACCGACCCCATCGCCACTTATCATGCCAGCGCCCGGCTGATCGAACATGTACGCTCCGGCAAAGGACCCGTTTTGATGCACCTGCGCCTGGGCCTGCTCGACGCCCATTCCAGCAGCACGGATATAAAAACCTATCGCACAAAGGAAGAGATAGAAGCCACATCCGCCACCAGGGACCCTGTGAAAAACTTTGGTCGCTGGCTCATCGAGCAGGGCTATCTTCAGGAAGGCGATAGCGAGCATATGCGCAAAGAAATACGCGCCGAACTTGAACGCGCCGAAAACATCGTGCTACAGGAGCCAGAACCAACGGCGGAACGCATCATGCAGCACATCGCAAACATCCCGGCGTGGGTGGAGAACACCCCACGCGGCGCACAGAGACAACTGCCCATGCTGGGAGCCATCAACGAAGCGCTGGTGGAACTGGCAAAACGCGACGAAAATTTCTTCGTCTACGGCCAGGATGTGGGCAGCCCCAGAGGCGGCGTCTTCGGCGCAACCGCCCAACTTGTGAAGCAATTCCCCGGACGCGCCATCAACAGCCCGTTAAACGAACAGGTCATCATCGGCATCGTAGCGGGCGCGGGTATGTATGATGGCAAGGCGCGCTGCGCTGAAATTCAATTTGTGGATTATCACCAGTCAGCATCACAAACCATTCGCCTGGCCGCTCGCATCTGCTACCAGAACTTCGGCTACTGGACCGTCCCTCTGCTTATTCGCACCAAGTCCGGCAGCGGCGGCGGCGGCCCCATCTCCAGTGGCGGCGCAGGTGGCGGCGCGTTTGGACACTCCAACGCCGGTGAGCAATGGTTTACCAGCATACCAGGCATGATAACCCTCTGCCCATCTACGCCCTTCGACGCCAAAGGCCTTCTGCTCGAAGCCGCCCGCGCCCAATCACCCGTCGTCTTTCTGGAACGCGGCCGCCTCTATCGCTCGGAGCCGCCCAAAGACAGCTCTGGCAAGATCATCGAGGCCCTATCGACATACTGGAACGTGCCAGATTCCTACTACACGCTGCCCATCGGCAAGGCGCGGCGCGTGCGCATCGGCAGCGGAGCCAGCCAGCTTGCCATCATCTGCTGGGGAACGATGGTACTCGAATCCTGCACAGCTGCCGCCGATATCGTCAATCGTCATGGCGGTGCCATCGACATCGTCGATCTACGCACCCTGGCACCTTTTGACGAAGAAGCCGTCGCCAGCGCCGTCCGCGAGGCCAACCGCGTCCTCGTCGTCACCGAAGAATCCGACCTGACCAGCTTCGGTCGTCACATCCACTCGTGGATCACGCAAAACTGCTTCTACGATCTCGATAGCACACCCGCCTTCATCTCCGCCTTGCCAGCCCCCGCCGCGCCCTACAACGCGCCAGAGGAAACGGCATTCTTCCCAACCGCGCAAACCATCGAAAAGCGCATCGAGAAACTGCTGGAGGAATAAAAAGTCAATAAACCACATCAACCACGAAAATTGCCTCTACCCTCTACGAGCTTCGCGAGCCACTTCGTAGTAGGGTACGGGCGACCCTCGCGGTCGCCCTGGCTTTCGTCGTCGTAGTACGGGCGACCCTCGCGGTCGCCCTGGCTTTCGTCGTCGTAGGGTACGGGCGACCCTCGCGGTCGCCCTGGTAATCCTCACACCCCAAAATGTGCCTGAAAGTTGCATCAATACGTTACTATTAAAAGACATGACTACATATCTTTTTCGACAGGTAAGTTCTCGTATGAAACGCGCTCCAATTACTGATATACTCTGGCTCTTCATTGCAACTCGCTTGCTACTGGTTGCCATGACCTATATTGGCTATATTTTGTTTCCGGTGCCGCCGCACGTCTACCCGGTACAGCCAGTTGACATCATGGGCTTGCTCACCTCGTGGAATCACTGGGACGCCGCTCGCTATACCCAGATCGCGCAATCCGGCTACCAGAACATCTTCGACACCGCCTTCTTCCCCCTCTTTCCCTTGCTCATCAAAGGGGGGGCGTTGCTGATCGGCAACCAGGGATATATTGCCATCGGCATGATTCTCAGCAACCTGGCCCTGCTTGGAGCATTGTTCGTACTGTATCAAATCGCCACCGACATGCTTGGAGAGCATGTTGGGCGGCGCACCATCCTCTACCTGTGCATCTTCCCCACCGCATTCTTTTTCTTCGCCCCCTATAACGAATCCCTCTTCCTGCTGCTGACCGCCAGCGCATTTCTTGCCCTGCGTCGTCAAAAATGGTGGCTGGCGGGAGCGCTGGGTCTCTTTGCCGCGCTCACCCGCTCCGCCGGTCTGCTGCTCGTATTTCCTTACCTGTACGAACTATGGATCGCCAGCAAAGACATACTAGATGACAGGCAAAACATATTTCATAAGCTATGGCAGACCCTGCCCAGACTGGCACCCGTTGCGCTGATCCCCCTCGGCACGCTCATCTACGCATTGTACTGCTGGAAAGTATTCAACGACCCCCTGGCGTTTTCAACTGTGCAAAGCCACTGGGATCGACAATTGACGGTGCCAGGAGTGGGCATCATTTACGCTCTGGGCGAACTATTCTTTATACAGCCCTTTGGCTCATTCTTTGAAGTGAATATCCTGATTGATCTCGCCGCCACCCTTGGTTTCATTCTACTGGCTATACTGGGGTGGCGTAAACTGCGCAGCAGTTACACACTCTGGATAGCACTACTGCTGCTCTTTACTCTCGCCAGTCCAGCCATCCACCAGGCCGACGCCCTGGTTTCCACCCGGCGTTTCGTGCTGGAAATGTTCCCAGGCTTCATCACGCTGGCCGTCCTGGGCCTCAAGCATCCACGCCTGCATCACGCGCTTATGATCGTTTTCCCCTTTTTACAGGCAACTATGGCCCTGCTTTTTGTATTGAATCGTTGGATAGTTTAGAGGATAAGGACTCGACGTAATGATCAAGAAGAGAGAAGAAACAATACAGGCAGCTGATATACAGCCCGCATCCCCCGATGCAAACAGGACCAGACCATCGCTGATCCCGCCTATACTTTGTACTATCGCCTATGCGCTGTTTGTGCTGTTGATGGCCGCTCCACTCAGCCGTATTATCGACCCTGTCGTTCGCCTGCAACTGCCATTCGGCGCGGCGCTGGCGCAGGTGGGCGCGTGGTTGCCCATTAACCTGGGTCTCAATAACAACGCGCAAGCCTCGCAAACGAATACCAGCTTACTCGAATTTATGGGGCTGGTCCTACTATTATTTGTCGTGTATGGACTATACGCCCTATATATCACCCGTTTACCCGCAGAAAGCAAGCGTTATCAATACATACGCATTTTAGTATTGGCAGGTGCAGCCCTGGTTGGCCTTATCTTCGTATTCACACCTTCAATGCTTTCACATGACATCATCGTCTACGCTAGCTACAGCCGCCTGATGGCTAATTATCATGCCAATCCCTATTTCGTGCCGCTTACTGCATTTCCTAACGATCCATTCGTGCCCATGAATTACTGGGCCTACTCGGTTGCTGCCTATGGGCCAATCTGGCTGACCGTCTGCGGGATGATCGGCTTCTTAGTCGGGCCACAAGTAGCAGGATATGTACTGGCATTTCGCTTCTTTGCGCTAACCGCACACCTGCTAAATACCTGGCTGGTCATGCGAACCCTGCGCTCGATGGGACAAACGCAGCGCACAATCACGCTTGGCGCCTTACTCTACGCCCTCAATCCACTGGTATTATTGGAAAGCAGCTTCGGTGGACACAACGATGTCTTCATGATGACATTTATGCTAATTGGCGTAGGCCTGGCAGTACGCGCGCAAAAGCGCGATACACTTAGCTCGCTTAAGGGCTACTTACCCCCGCTTATCTCCTTCACGCTAGCAGCGCTGGTGAAATTTACGATGGTGCCGGTTATTGCGCTCTTCATCGTCTTCATCGCCTGGAAAACTGTGAGCAAGCTTTCACCTGTAAATACTACAAACAGCACACCAGCGAAAGTGAGCCTGCACTGGAAACATGCCTGCATTGCCGCTATCATCCCTGCGGCGGCGGCAGCTATCCTTGCGCTTGTGTTCTACGTTCCATACTGGATCGGCCACAGCATTAGCGACATTCACTATAGCTTGACCTCGCCACCATCATCCCTTTTCGGAGAAAATTCGATCATGCTTGCCATCTATCAGTGGGCACGCGCGAATCATTTGTTTCATTTTTCCTTTGTCGGCACAATCTTTATATTACTTGGCGCGCGTTGGTTTTGGGATGGCATCAATTATGTAGTTTTGAGTATTATCTGTATCTTGAGCGCACGATGGTTACGGCGTTCGACCACCATCCGCACCTTTTTGCTTGCATCGCTCGCGGCATTAAGCGTCCTGTTAATTGTGACGCCCTGGTTCTTCTCCTGGTATGTCACCTGGCTGGTTGCACTGGCCGCCGTTTCCCTACCCGTCAGACACAGCCGTATTGGATGCGCCCTGCTGGTCTCCACGCTGGCCTTTTCCGCCTCGGCTTTTCTGACATACCTGTTTTTGTATGGCTACCCACCTTTCGGTACCTGGTCTGGACTGGTCTTTTTGACGACGATTGCGCCACCCTTGCTGGCATTCCTTTTCACGTTTCTTTTGTGGCGACCTGTAAAGGATTTGCGTCTTTCTGGTTCCGAGAGCGTACCTTCGTAGAAACACAGCAACTTTTTCTATACTAATTATTATACTTGAACTAATAATGTGGGTGTTACCCCTGTGCTTGACATACGTCTTGTATAATGTAAATGCTCTCACAGATAGTGCCCATCCGGTGGCAGTCTACACTGCCTGTAAGGATATGTCCTGGTAGCAACAGCGCGGGTGTAAACATCCACCACTGCGCCCTGAAGTACAGTATGTTACAGAAAGAACTAACACAGAAACAACCAGCAGGAAAAAAGCAAGCGCGCGCCATGCCCTGGGATCACTTGCTGGCTCCCAGGAGCGTCGTAGCCTATCTGCCTCTCACTGCAGCAGTCATCTTGTTGTTTCTGGGAGCTTCCTGGCAACTTTTCTCAGTGCATACCGACGCGGTGCATTACGCGTGTTATGCGCTCACCTTCTGGCGCGGGGGCGCAGCGGTCAACTTGTACCCTCCCGCCGCGCACTGCGCGTTTTTGCCTGCCGCCACCTTGTCGCTGCCGCCGCTGCACGCGTTGCCGCGTGAATATCCACCGCTCACGCTGATCCTTTTCTCGCTGGCCCTGCTCGGACCCCTGCAATACTATTCAGTGACGTTCGCAGTGTTGATGGCACTGACCGCTGCCTCTATTTACTGGCTGCTGCTGCGCTACGCCCGGCGCGGCGCGGCGCTAGCCTTTGCCCTCTACTTAGTGATCGGCGCCTGGGGAATAGCAGTGGGCCGCTTCGACCTGGTGCCAGCCGCGCTCACGCTGCTGTGCGTCATCGCCGCCGAACGCAACCACTGGACGGCTGCTTATATCGCGCTGGCTTTTGCTTTCCTGCTCAAAATCTACCCCATCCTCTTCCTGCCTGCCCTCTTCATTGCTGAACAACAGGAGGCACGCCGTTTCTATACGCCACAGCAGCCGCTCACGCTGACCTCGTTGCCGGCAGACCTCTGGCAAACCCTGCGTGACGTGCGGCGCTGGCGCTGGAAAAACACTCTGCTATTTTGTGCTATCTCACTGGCCATCACCGGCTTTTTCGCGCTGCTGAATTTCCAGGGTGCGGTGGTCAGCCAGTTGAGCTATTTCGCCAATCGCCCGGTGCAGATCGAGTCCAGCGGCAGCCCCATTCTCTTCCTGGGAACCCATTTCGGCTACCCCGTCCAGATTATCTCTTCCTTTGGCTCGACCAACGTGGTCAGCGGACTGCAAAGGCGCGTAGAGTTCTCCTTAGATGTGCTGCTGGTGCTCGGCTATCTCTACGCCCTCTTCCTGCAATGGCGCGGCAAGCTGGATGTCACCCAGGCCTTTATCGCCGTCGTGCTGGTCTTCATTGTCACCGGCAAAGTCTTTAGCCCGCAATACCTCATGTGGCTGATCCCACTGCTGGTCTATAGCGGGGCCTATACGCGCTTCTGGCTCATCGTCTGGGGCCTGATCTCGTTACTCACCACTTATATATTCCCTTATATCTATACACTCCCGGTCAGGATGCCAGTGCCATACAAGCCGGGCTTTATCGAGAGCGTGACGGCGCGCAATGTGCTGCTTGCCTTCCTCACGCTGGCTTATCTCTTTAACTGGTGGCATATTCGCTCTACCAGAACCCAGGGAGGCAATGAGGTTGGCCCTTCGACACTTTCCGAATACGAGAGCAACAGCGAGGATCGCTACTCTACTTCCGTTCCTCTACCGCCCTGAAAATGACCCGAAACGCAGGCGAGTTCTGTTCTCAGGGAGGAAACATGAACCATTGTAGCACTTTTCAGGAGCGCGTGAGCATGGTCAGTCAAATGTTGGCGAACCCCATACATGGGCTGGTTAGTCAATTGGGCCGTTCGCACCAGGTATCTCGCCAGAGCTTGTACCGGTGGGCGGCAACCGGACGGCAGGCCCTGGAAGAAGCCCTGGGAGAACACCTCGTGCCACCCAGGCAAAATGAGACGATTGCCCCTGTGGTGCTAACGCTGTTGAACCATGCCTTAGCTTGATGTTCGTTACATACTATGTGCATCATAGACCCGTTAGCATCAAACTTTTGGGAAACCCTTGCATAAACTATTTGCTAACTGCATTTTTTAAGAATGGTTGAGAGCATGTCTCACGGTGGAAATGGCTGGCAGTTGCCAAAATATCAAACAGACAGAAAGGAAATATCATGCAAGATATCTCGTTACAAACGAACAATGCCCCTTTTTTTGAACGGCTGAAACAATTGATGGCAGCCCTGTTTCATTTCCTGGATTGGTTTACGCCTGAACATCCCTTCATAGCCGATAAGCGAGCGCGCACGTTCCTCGTTTCCTTCGCAATGCTCTTCTTCGAATTGCTCTGCATTCGCTGGATTCCGTCTTACGTCCGCTACCTGAGTTATTTTAATAACTTCCTTATACTGGCTTCTTTCCTGGGAATTGGCCTCGGTATGCTTTCAGCCCGCCGCGAGCGTTTCTGGTTTCCCCCGTTCCCGCTACTGCTGGCGCTGCTGGTGCTGATCATAGCGAAGACCAAATTCCAGCTTACCATTACTTCAACGCAGGTTCTTTACTTCGGAGTTGGTGAACAACAGGGCGCCCAGGCCGACAACTTTTGGGTGTTGCCGATCATCTTCGGCATGGTGACACTCAGCTTCATTCCCTTATCCCGTGCCTTTGGCAAGTTGTTCTCCCAGTTAAATCCGCTGACTGCGTACACATTCGATATCATCGGCAGCCTGGCAGGAATCGCCACCTTCTCCGCCGTGTCCTTCTTCGCTCTGCCGCCGTTGGCCTGGTTCGCCATCCTGAGCGCTCTTCTCCTGCTGCTCACTGCTAAACGAACGGTACTATTAGTAACAGTCATCCTGGCTGCCACTCTCATCGAGGTCGGTCGGCTCCAGGTCGGTGCGTACTGGTCGCCATACTATAAAATCGTCCTCACTCCTGCCACTCAAGGTGGTTACATTGTCGATGTAAATGGCACCGGACATCAAGCGATGATTCCCATCCAGTACAAGGAACCCTTCTACAAGGAGGTATACCGCATATACGGCAAAGGGTCATTCCACCGCGCGCTGATTCTTGGAGCCGGAACTGGGTCAGACACCGCTATTGCCCTGGCTAATGGTGTCGACTCGATCACGGCTGTAGAGATTGACCCCACCATCCAGCAGCTTGGCGCTAAGTTGAACCCGAATCGACCTTACAGCGACCCGCGCGTTCGTGTTATCATCAATGATGGCCGCAGTTTCTTACAGAATACGACCGACCGCTTTGATCTGATTATATTCGCGCTGCCCGACTCACTGACGCTCACCTCGAGCAACACCAGTTTGCGTCTTGAAAGTTTCCTGCTCACGCAGGACTCAATCGCGGCGGCGCGGACGCACCTGACCAGTAATGGCCTGGTCGTGCTTTACAACTACTACCGGCAGGATTGGCTGGTTCAGAAATTGGCAACCATGGCGGGCAATGCCTTCCACCAGCAGCCGCTTGTGACGACTTATGGCGGCACGGGACGCGCCGCGGCGATTATGGTGGGGCCGCGCCTGGCAGCGCTACCGGCAGGTGAGTTTGGCACGTATCAGGAAAGGCCTGTGCCTGCGAATTCCACCCACCTGAATATTATCGGCCAGGGCTTCTATCCCTTGACCTCAATTACACCTGCCACCGATGACTGGCCGTTCCTCTACCTTAAAGATCGAAGTTTCCCGACCATTTACGTACTCGGCCTCGCTATGGTCGTGCTCTATGCTTTAATTGGCACAGTGACGTTCGCCCCGCGAAAGACGTTGCGCCTTTTTGACTGGCATATGTTCTTCCTGGGCATGGCTTTTATGCTGCTCGAAGTCAAAAGCCTGACCACTTTCTCTCTGCTATTCGGCAGCACGTGGCTGGTGAACTCGCTTGTCTTTTTCGCGATCCTGAGCAGTGTATTGCTGGCGATCCTTGTAAACAAGCGCTTTAAGTTCAAACGCATCAGTGTGTTTTACGTGTTGCTGTTCGGGATACTCCTTTTGAACATACTCTTGCCGCCTGACGCGCTGCTGCT
Organism: Chloroflexota bacterium; assembly: GCA_027316975.1. GTDB lineage: Bacteria > Chloroflexota > Ktedonobacteria > Ktedonobacterales > Ktedonobacteraceae > CF-113. The sequence continues at coordinate 9,324 of DAHVFL010000077.1, forward strand.
GAACAACCCTATCCTCAGGTATATTCTGGCAAGCGTTCTGGCTTTCGCGCCAGTGTTTCTGGCCAACATTATCTTCACGAACTCATTTCGAGATAGTGAAACGGCGGATATCGCCTTCGCCTCAAACCTGCTCGGCATCATGGTTGGCGGCGGGTTAGAGTACTTCAGCATGTTGGTTGGGTATCGCTTGCTGCTAATACCCGTGATCGTATTCTATGCCTGTGCCCTGCTGTTCCGTCTCAGGAGCCGCCGAACGCCAGGCGGGTCTGGTCCAGCTGTTGAGTCAGAACCGATCTTTGTATCTTAACTTGATGACAGACTTAACCAAAAGGAGGGAGTGGCAGCAATGCCACTCCTTTCTCTTACTCGATGCATCGTCGCTGCGTATATGAGATTGAACGATGTCTATACCATACATAGTACCTTGCGCCCTAAACAAGTAGCGTGGTTGCGTCAACGTTTGAATACGTTTATAATTGCGCTTAGCAACATTGTGATTGAAATTCTTTATGCACACTGGAATACGCTCGAAAGGAATAGACAATGCGCGGCATAACCAACGTACTCATACATATACTAACCACTCAAACCGGCGTATTAGCCGCGCTCATCTCTGTGCAAACGTTGCAAAACATCCTGAGCGTCGTCGGCTATCCAGCCGTGACACTTTTCATCATGATTGAAAGCTCTGGCATCCCTTTCCCAGGCGAAACTATGTTATTACTGGCAGCCTTTTTCGCCGCCACCAGCAATCAGCTCGCCATACCAATCGTCATCGCCTGCGCCGCCCTGGGCGCGATCATAGGCGACAATCTGGGCTATCTCGCGGGACGCACCGGCGGTCGCGCCCTGGCTCTCCGCTACGGAAAATATATCTTCTTGAAGCCGCATCACCTGGATTATGCCGGAAAATTCTTTGAGAAACATGGAGACAAAACCGTTTTCTTTGGTCGCTTCGTGGCCGTTCTGCGCGCCTGGGCCGCGTTCCTGGCTGGCATCAACCATATGCCATGGCGCAAATTCCTGATTTACAATGCAGCCGGGGGCATCGTTTGGGCCATTGTCTACGGAACATTGGGATTTGTAGCGGGCCGCTTTTTTCGCGACAATTTCGCCGCGGTTGAACGCATCGCCAGAACGCTCGGCTGGATAGGCGCGGGTCTCGTTGTCGCATTCGCCGTCACAATGTTTATCTTGCTTCGCCTGCGCCGTCATAAACGAATGCTCGCCGCCATTGAAAGGGATGTCAAAGCCGGCGCGCCAGTCGACGAAGAGCAGGCTATCCCGCAGCAAACCCGTGATACACCCGCGCCAGACGGCGCTGAGTCCGCGCCAAACAACGTCGAGTCTAAACCCACGCCAGACAGCGCCGGGTCACTACAAAAGTAGAGGTTATCATTATGCCAACATTAGAACCAGGACATGCATTTGAACGCTACCGCGTCATACGCTTGCTGGGCAGTGGAGTATCCGGCGAAAGTTATGAAGCCGAAGACGCCATGCTTATGCGCAAGGTCACGCTCAAGTTGATTCAACCGCAATCGACGCTGCCGGATTCCGCTCGCCGCCAGTTCTTCCGCGAATTACAGGGAACCAGCGCCCTCAATCATCCCTACCTGGCACCCATCCTGGATTATGGTGAGCTAAATGGCCGTCTCTATATAGCGCGTAAATTTGTGAGCAGTGGTTCCCTGCTGGGCGCCGAGGGACGGCTGTGGTTTCGTCCCCCACTCAACGAAACCGATGCCATCCATTATGCCCATCAACTCGCTCAGGCGCTCAACTATATTCATTCACGCGGATATTTACATGGAGCTATCACCTTCTCCAATATCCTGCTCCTGCGCGGCCCGAACTTGAATAATGAACTCGATTACGCGCCATTTTTGCTCGCCGATGTGGGACTGGCAAACTTTGCGCGTCGCTTCGGTCAGGAGTCAAGATCACCTCTTCCCATTACTGCCGCGCCTGAACAATTCGGCAAGCGCATCACACCCGCCAGCGATCAATTCGCCCTGGCCGTAATGCTCTACTTCTGGCTTGCCGGTCGCCCACCATATTTAGGCACGCCCGAAGAGATCGAACAACTCAAGCTCACCGAAGCAGTTACGCCGCTCTCATCTTTGAACCCACATATTACTCTCGCGCAGAGTGGCATCCTGCTGCGCGCCCTCTCGGTCTACCCGGAGGACCGCTATCCCTCGGTGCTGGCCTTCGCCGATGCGCTCCTTAAAACCTTGCCGCCCATCATACCAACCATTCCCAAAACCGAACCGGCACAGTTTGACGGCCACATTACACCAACCCCCGTTCCAACTCCCGCCGGGCGCGAGCAAGAACCGGCAATGGTCGCATCTCCTGTAAGCCAGGAGCTACACCAAACCGCCCGCGATACCGATCGGGAACCATATGTCACGCCCGTTTTCACCAGCGATAGCGAAACTTCCCCGGCAGCCGCGCCATCACCCGGAGAAGAAACCGTGCCAGTAACGCTATTCAGACCCATCCCTGAAACCGACCCTGCCATCGCCTTCGAGATGGAAAGCGCCTCCGGCATACAACCAGCAGAAGCGGCAACACCCTTTGAGGAAGCAGGCGATCAGCCTCACATGTCAGAAACCGTCGAGGCAGAACAGGCGCCTGGCGAACCCGAACCCGCGCTAGAGAGTCCAATTGAGCAGCCTGCATATACCGGCGATAAGCCGTCAATGCTCGACCTGCATGAGGTTCAGCCCGCGCAGATCAATAGCGAAGATGCAGCAGGAAATGGACAGTATATTTCACCGGATATTCAAGAGAGCTTGCCGGACTACGAGCGCGTCGAAACACACACCAGACTGCCGCTTCACAGCGGTGAAACGCAAACGGCAACTCCAACGCGCGTCGCGTGGGTCATCATCACTTCCCCTTACGAAGAGGAACCATACGAAGTGAAACTAGAGCGCGATGAGTTTTCCATTGGCCGCGCAGGTTCCAGTTCCATCCTGCTCGACCAGGATAACCTGACCTCGCGCCACCACGCCCTCTTGAAACGCGAGGGCAACCGTTACCTGCTTTTCGATTTACGCAGCGCGAACGGCGTTTTTGTAAATGGACAGAAGATCATGGTCGAAAATGAATATGAATTGCTTGATGGCGATCATATCAGTATCGGCAACTACGAAATGATCTTTCGCTCAGGCGCATCCGGCAGGGAGAGAGAGGCGACAACAGACCAGTTGACACCCCGCGCCGACTACGAACTAACTCAACTGGTATAGCTCTTCCGACAAAAGCTTGGAGGCATTCTCTCAACATGATTAAAGCGGTGCTATTCGACATCGACGGCGTGCTTTCAGAGCACGAGCCGTTCAGCAAGCGTCTTGCGCTCGATCGCGGCATTACAACGGATATCACCG
>DAHVFL010000078.1 GCA_027316975.1 Chloroflexota bacterium
TTCGGGCGGCAGCACGGGCAGCACCGTCAGGATCATCCATTCGGGCAAGGTGCCGGACTCGCGGAAGGCTTCGACGACTTTCAGGCGTTTGGTGGCCTTCTTGCGACGCTGGCCGACCGTTGATGAGATTTCGCGACGCAGGTCGGTTGAGAGCTTTTCAAGGTCGATGGCGGCGATCAATTCGCGCACGGCCTCTGCGCCCATGCCGGCGCGGAAGACGCTGGTGCCGAAGGCGTCACGCAGTTCGCGGTAGCGGTTCTCCTGGATGAGTTCCATTTTTTTGAGACCTTCGAGGTCCTTCTTCAACTGCTCCAGGCGTGTTTTGCGGTCGGTGCGCTGGGTTTCCAGGCGTACCTGCACGGTGTCGATCTGGCCCTGGATGTGGTCCTGCATATCGCGCGTTTCGCCTTCGCTCTGCTTGCGCAGTTCTTCGAGGTCGTGGTGGGCTTTTTCGGCGATCTCATTGCGCAGGCTTTCGGCGGCTTTTTCAAGCGCTTCGAGGTCGCGCTTGCTGACGGTATCACCGGCTTTGACGATGACGCGACCAATGGCGTCGAAGGTGATGTCTTCGCCGGTTGTCTGGCCCATGCGCTCGCGCAGGATAGCGCCGAGTTCGCTTTCGGTCATTTTCGCCTGGGCGATTTCTTGTTCGCGGCTGGCTTCAATTTCTTGCTCGTTGGTGCGCAGACGAGAGTGGATGTCGTGACCTTCGCTTTCGCGGCGGGTTTTGAGCGAGTCGATCTGTTCGACGACCTGCTCATCCAGGTTTTGCTCCAGCTTGATGAGTTCTTCGTCGAGGCGCATGAGTTCGCGCTGGCGTCCCTCTTCTTCGATGTGCGTGACGACGTACAGGGCGAAGTAGAGGATGCGCTCCAGGTTGCGCGGCGAGAGATCAAGCAGCAGGCCGATGCGGCTGGGCGTTCCCTTGAAGTACCAGATATGGCTAACAGGGGAGGCCAGTTCGATGTGGCCCATGCGCTCGCGGCGCACCTTTGAGCGGGCGACTTCGACGCCGCATTTGTCGCACACGATGCCCTTGAAGCGCACGCGCTTGTATTTGCCGCAGTAGCATTCCCAGTCCTTGGTAGGGCCAAAGATGCGCTCGCAGAACAGGCCGTCTTTTTCGGGCTTGAGGGTGCGGTAGTTGATGGTTTCCGGTTTCGTGACCTCGCCATAGCTCCAGCCGCGAATCTGTTCGGGGCTGGCAAGGCTGATACGTATTGCGTTAAAATCGTTGACTTCGAGCATGATTCCTCCTGATACGGACGCGATACATCGCGTCCCTACATCGTCATAAACACGGGATGATGGGTGTAGGGACGCGATACATCGCGTCCGCTAACCGCGCGCGCTTCTACACCCATTATGACGGCTTATTGATCTCCTTCGAAACCGGACAGGTTGATGCCGAGTTCGGGCATGACATCGTTCGAGGTGTCTTCGACGAATTGAATTTTTTGTTCGTCTTCGTTGAGGACTTCGACGTTGATGCCCAGGCTTTGCAATTCTTTTACAAGGACTTTGAAGGATTCCGGAACCCCCGGCTCCATGATGTTTTCGCCTTTGACGATGGCTTCGTAGGTTTTGACGCGGCCTACCACATCGTCGGATTTGACGGTTAAGATTTCTTGCAGGATGTTGGCCGCGCCATAGGCTTCGAGGGCCCACACTTCCATTTCACCGAAACGCTGGCCGCCGAACTGGGCTTTGCCACCCAGGGGCTGCTGCGTGATGAGGCTGTACGGGCCGGTGGAACGGGCGTGGACTTTATCCTCGACCAGGTGGGCCAGTTTGAGCATGTAGGTATAGCCGACGGTGATCGGGTGATCAAAGGGTTCGCCGGTGCGGCCGTCGTAGAGTTGTTCTTTGCCGGTGCGCGGTTTGCCGGCGCGTTCCAGGTATTCTTCAATGTCTTCTTCGGTCGCGCCATCGAAGACGGGTGTGGCAATTTTGATGCCCAGAGCCTCGGCGGCCCAGCCGAGGTGGGTTTCCATGATCTGACCGATGTTCATACGGTGCGGCACACCCAGAGGGTTCAGGATGATGTCAACCGGTGTGCCATCGGGCAAGAACGGCATGTCCTCCATGGGCAGGACGCGCGAGATGACGCCTTTGTTGCCATGGCGTCCGGCCATTTTGTCGCCCGCGCCGATTTTGCGCTTCTGGGCGATGCTGACACGCACGAGCGAGTTGACGCCGGGCAGCAGTTCGTCGCCCGCGTCACGCGAGAAGACTTTGACTTCCACAACTTTGCCGCGCTCGCCATGCGGGACGCGCAGCGAGGTGTCTTTGACTTCACGCGCTTTTTCACCGAAGATGGCGCGTAACAGTTTTTCCTCGGCGGTGAGTTCGGTTTCACCTTTGGGGGTGATTTTGCCGACCAGGATGTCCTGGGGGCCGACCTCCGCGCCGACGTAGATGATGCCGCGCTCGTCCAGGTTGCGCAGGCCTTCTTCGCCGACGTTGGGGATGTCACGCGTGATCTCTTCGGGGCCGAGCTTGGTATCGCGGGCGTCGGTCTCGTATTTTTCGATATGGATAGAGGTGAAAAGGTCTTCGCGGACGATGCGCTCGCTGATGAGGATGGCGTCCTCGAAGTTGCCGCCTTCCCAACTCATGAAGGCCACCAGGATGTTCTGGCCGAGGGCGATTTCGCCGTTCTCGGTCGATGAGCTATCGGCAATGACTTCTCCCACGGTGACGTAGTCGCCTTTGCGCACGATGGCACGCTGGTTGATGCAGGTGCCGGCGTTGGAACGCACGAATTTGCGCAGGTTATGGGTATGCTTTTCGCCCTGCTCGTCCATGATGATGATCTGGCGCGAGGTAGCTTTGACGACTTCGCCATTGACGCGGCTGACCGGCACCTGGCCGGAGTCGATTGCCACCTGGCGTTCGATGCCGGTGCCGCAGATGGGCGATTGCGGGCGCAGGAGCGGCACGGCCTGGCGCTGCATGTTGGCACCCATGAGAGCGCGGTTCACGTCGTCGTGTTCCAGGAACGGGATAAGGGCTGTGGCGACGCTGACGGTCTGGCGCGGCGAAACGTCCATGTAGTCGGCGTTGTCGGAACTGTCCATCACGAAGTCGCCCTGGTAGCGGCCCATGACTCGCTCTTCGGCGAATTCGCCGTTGGGCACGAGACGGGCGTTGGCCTGGGCGATGAAGAAGCGTTCCTCATCGTCGGCGGTGCGATAGTCTACTTCGTCGGTGACGAAGGGTTTGATACGCACTTCGGTATCGGGACCGAGGGCGGCGAGTATTTTGTTGAACAGGTTCTCGTCGATGCGAACACGGGTACGCGCTTTGAGTACAATTTCGCCATCGGGGGTTTTGAGATCTTCGTATTCGCGCCCGGCGATACCGCGATACTCACGCCCGATGAGGGTGCGGTCACTGGCTTTGAGCTTTTTGTAGACTTTGCGATACGGCGTTTCAATGAAGCCGTAGGGGTTGATCTGCCCGTAGGTTGCCAGGTTGCCGATGAGGCCGATGTTAGGGCCTTCTGGTGTTTCAATAGGACAGATGCGCCCGTAGTGCGAGCGGTGTACGTCGCGCACGTCGAAACTGGCGCGTTCGCGTGAGAGGCCACCGGGTCCCAGGGCCGAGAGGCGGCGCTTGTGGCCGATTTCGGCGAGGGCGTTGGTCTGGTCCATGAATTGCGAGAGCTGGCTGCCGCCGAAGAATTCTTTCATGGCAGCTACGACCGGGCGTATGTTGATGAGCGCATTGGGAGTGGCCTGGCCTGGCTCCTGGATGCTCATGCGTTCTTTGACGACGCGCTCCATGCGCAGCAGGCCGACACGGAACTGGGTCTGGATCAGCTCGCCGACGCAGCGCACGCGGCGGTTGCCGAGGTGGTCGATGTCGTCCTTGCGTCCGATGCCGTTGTTGAGTTCGACGAGGCGGCGCACAATGTTGACGAGGTCGTCAAGCGTGAGGGTGCGCTGGCTCTGCGGGATCGACAGGTCGAGTTTGCGGTTCAGTTTGTAGCGTCCGACGCTGCCGAGGTCGTAGCGACGGGCGTTGAAAAACATGTTTTTGACGAGCGAGCGAGCATTATCGATGGTGGCAGGGTCGCCGGGTCGCATCTTTTTATAGAGTTCGAGCAGGGCTTCGTCTTCGCGTTTGACGGGGTCCTTTTCGAGGGTGGCCTGCACGAAGTGGACGATGTTGTCGGTATCGACGCCGCGGAAGGCGTCGAGGATGCCCTGGTCGGTGGACAGGTCGATGTTTTCGCCGAACCACTGTTCGCGTGCGAGGTTGGCGATGGCGCGCAGCAGGGTTGTTACCGGCAACTTGCGCTTGCGGTCAATTTTGACGGTGAGCTGGTTTTTGTTGCTGGTCTCAAATTCGAGCCAGGCGCCACGGGAGGGAATGAGCTTGGCGGAGTAAAGGCGACGGCCAGTGATGGCGTCCTCGTCGGCGGTGAAGTAGACGCCGGGGGAGCGCACGAGCTGGCTGACGACGACGCGCTCCGCGCCGTTGATGATGAAGGTACCCTGGCGGGTCATGAGGGGAAAGTCACCCATGAAGATGTCCTTCTCGATGATCTCGCCGGTTTCTTTGTTGGTGAGGCGGGCTTTGACGGTGAGCGGCGCGGAATAGGAAGCGTCGCGGTCGCGGCAATCGTCCTCGGTATATTTAGATTTGCCGAATGGTTCGGGCGGGACGATAAATTCAAGTTTCAGGTTCTTGCCGGTGAAATCTTCGATGGGGGAGATTTCGCTAAAGAGTTCGCGCAAGCCTTCCTGCTTGAACCATTCAAAAGAGTCAAGCTGGATCTGGATGAGGCCCGGCATGGGGCGGATGTCGGGGATACGCGCGAAAGAGACACGTTCGGGAGCCGTGACGGCTCTGCCAGTAATTGCCATGGGTAGGATGCTCCTCTCACCTGGTCAGCCACTATCGAAGTTGGGACTTAAGAAAGGTAAAAAACAGAAAGACGCACTGATGACAACCATACGGATAGGGTTGTCGATGCGCCCTCCTTCAGGAAATTGAAAAATGGAAAGAACAAAAGATAAATGCCCATTATGCCTGTGTTGAACAACGTTCTATGACAAGAAAAGTAACCGCTCTATGCTTTTCATAAGCGGTTACTCCTACATTTTACACCTGCCGGTTATTTGTAATTCTCCCACCAACTCCTCCCAATATATATGTGAAATTCCTGCCACGCGAGACCAAACAAGACGAACAACTAGCATAAACCAGGCTTGAGGCGTCCGGCACGCATGACTACACGCCCGAAACGATCAGCGGCGAGTGCCTTTCTTCTGCAATGATACACCCTGTGAGTCTGTAGCTGTATGCGGTAATCCCTACACATGCAAGCAGTATATGTATGAATGCGGCGCGTGAGGAAGAATGTGTCGTTTTACGTCCAGCTTTCTTTGTCTGTGTTTTTACTTCTTATCAGCGTTGTTACTATCCCAAATAACATTGCTGTACAGTATACACACTGTGGCAATTTGCAATTATACTACTAGAAAAACAGTATGTCAAGCGTTTTTTGCGCAATTTTGCGGAAAGCTAAAAATTGGTGTCCGCACGGGTGATACATGGCTATACGGAAAGGGATGGACGTTTGAGGCTGTGTTGTAAGGCCGCTTCGATCTGCTGCTCCAGCGGAGTGTGCGGGTAGAGGGTGTGTTGCTGGAGAATATGGAGGAGGTGATGCTGGTCGTGAGGGTGCAGGAGGTTGAGGTCAAAGAGGGTTTCGGGGCGATCGGGGCAGGTGATGGTTAGGATGCGGTTGTCAATGCGAAGGGTGGTGAGGGTGTTGAGATGGTAGGTATGAGGTGCGCCAAGGGTACGGGTGAGGGCGCGAGCGCCGATGAGGCCAATAACGAGGAAGGTGGCGAAAATGAGGCTGAGGATGAGGCCAGCGAGACTGAGGGCGAAGGCGAGAGCAGTGGCGAGGATGCTGGCGAGAGGGAGGGCGAGGTGGATAGTCCACCCGATAAGGATGGTGGGGGCGAGGCCAGCGAGTGAGATGGAAAAGCATGTGATGCTGGCGGTGGTCATACGGGCGATGGCATGAAGGCTTTTGGGCGAGAGATCGCGGACGGTGAGGGTGCGGAGATGGGTGTTGAGTATGAGGATGCCGTGGCGGTAGCCATGGCGGCAGGCGAGGAGGAAGCGAATAAGGGTGATGCTGACTATAAGAAGGAGGAGGGAGCCGTAGCAAAGGGTGGCAAGGAGGGCATCCTGCCATTTGAGGTAGGGGGTGAAGTGGTGGGTGTAGGTAGGCCAGAGGCGAAGGGCGGCGATGGCGAGCAGGGAGGAACCGAGGCCAGAGAGAAGAAGGAAGAGGGTGGCGAGCAGGCGGGTGCGACGCGCGGCCTGCCGGGTAGGATAGAAGATGATGGGACGGGCGTTGACGGCGAGTGTGTTGTGTTCGATGGGTTGTGTGTGATGCGATTCTCTTGTTTGTATCATATGCTCCCTGCTTATTGTGTGCTGTGATGAGCGAAGCGGACGGGTGCCGCGGATACAGCACATGACGTTGTGGTTGCTTCCCCCATACAGTTGAGGACGATTGAGGAGGGGTGGTGGTTACATGAAGGGGGATGTGGAAATGTTGCTGGCAGACGCGCAGAGTAAGATGAGGTATGATGGTGAAAGGTTAAGGAAGGAGGCGATATGTGCTTTCGGAGCTGGAAGCGGGGGTCTGGGTGGCCGGGGGAGCATTCGTTTCGCGCAGGTGGGCGCGCATGATGATGAGGAGTTCGGCGAGTTTGAAGGGTTTGCGGAGGAAGAGGCCGGTTTGGAGGCCCATGCGATGGAGTTGCCAATCGTGGCTGCCGGTGATGACGATGATGGGAGTGTGACGGGTGCTGTTGTGGCCGCGCAAGATTTTATAGAGGGCAGCGCCGTCGAGGTTGGGGAGGCCGATGTCAAGGAGTATGAGGTGTGGATGAAGTGGTGGTATAGCGTGACTGGCGACCTGGCCGTCGTTAAAGAAAGTGAGTTGCCAGTGTGGGAGGTCTTTGAAGGCGTCGCGAAAGAGTTCAGCGACTTCGGAGTCGTCTTCGACGATGACGATACGCCGGAGGGATGGGCCATCGTGTTGCAGAGGTTCTTGTTGTACGAAATCATCAGCCACGTATACACCTCCCAGGGCAGGCTGCGCGAGCAGTATGCTCAGGTACGAGGACGCCTACAAGGGTCCCTACCGTTCATCCTCCTCCACCCACGTCCCTACAAGCCGATTGGCAAACAGGCATCGGATCGTTTCTTGTTACTGCACATAGAATATATCACTTAAGAGTTGGTGTCAATAGGTCAAGTTGGGTGGGTCTATATCCTTCCGGGTGAAAAATAAGGGAAATTGTAGGGACGCGATTTATCGCGTCCGCTCCCGTCAGTACTCGTCCAGGGCGGACGCGATAAATCGCGTCCCTACAAATCACCCTGAAGGACGGAGACCCAGTTGGGTGTCGGGTACTCATGGCTCGCCATAGATGTGAGCAGAGGTTGCCACAAAGACCTCAATTTCCTATACTACTAATGAATAGAGGGAGCCGATAAAACGTCGTGAGCAAACAGGTAAGGCATTGTGAGCGATCTGCAAAAATTGTCGGATACCCCTCAACTTGAGAACCGGATTTATTCTCACAAAGCGAGCATAACAATGGCAGGTCGTTCAACCCTGTATGACTACGAGATCGCGTTCATACAATCGCAACGAGTCGCGCGGCTGGCAACATCTGACGCGGATGGGCATCCACATGTCGTCCCTGTGTGTTTCGCCTTCGATGGGTCGCGCTTCTACACCCCGCTCGACGAGAAGCCCAAACGTGTCGAGCTGCGGCAGTTGCGGCGAGTACGCAATATCGAGGCGCGTCACGAGGCGATGCTCTTGATTGACCGCTATGATGATGACTGGTCGCGCCTGGGATATGTGCAGGTATACGGCCATGCCGGGCTGCTCATGCCCGGTGAAGCAGATCACGTCGGTGCGCTGCACCTGCTTCGCCAGCGGTATGTCCAGTACAGGTCGATGGCGCTGGAAGAGTACCCGTTGATTGCCATTACCCCCAGGCGCGTAGTTGCGTGGGGAAAGGCTTTACAACAGCGGACATAGATTTCGATCCGGTCTTTGCTTGACATACACGAAAGGCTGGTCGATGACGAATGGCTTGCGAAGAAACCAGATGCGCTGAAACCTGCTACCTCTCGGCATTCACGCGAGCATGAGCAGCGCCGGTCTCCCTATCCAACTCCATCTCGCGGTCTTCGCGCAGCGCGTGTCGCAGGAACCACCAGAACAGCGCAAGAGACAATGCTACCGCCGTGACGAACCAGAGTACCCACCACCATAGCGGCATAGCAGCTCCTCCTTTCCCTTTAGATCAGGAAGAACACGATGAACAGGCCGGCCCAGGCCGCCACGACGAAGTACCAGAAGCGCACGCCCGCCACAACCGCCCAGTAGTTCCCGGTCGTGAAGCGCCCGCGCCGCCCGTTGGCCCACAGCCCCAGCAGGGCAAGGATGCCGATCACAATGTGCAGGGCGTGCAAGCCGGTCGTCAAGAAGTAGTTCTCTCCAAAACGGCTCCCGGCTGGCAAAGAGATGCGGAACCAGTCATAGACGATAGCGGCCAGCGCCAGGACGCCCAGCGCCAGTGTGACCAGCAGCGCCCTGTTCATGCCCGGCACATCGCCTTTGCTCATGCTCCGCGCTGCCTGCCGCGCGGGCAGCACACTCGCCACAAAGAGGACGGTAATCAGCGTGCCGAGAACGTAGTTGAGCGCGGGTGAGCGCCCAGCGCCAGCCATCAAGAACCGGGTGTAAAACAGGGTCACGAAGATCAGGCTTTCCGCCAGGAGGAACAACCAGAACGCGCCCAGGTACATGCGCTGCTGCCGGTCGCTGAGCGGGGCGAACTGTGCGCCCGCAGAATGCGTATGGCTACTCATTGCCCATCCTCCTCTTTCTCCTCTTGCGCTGTGCTGACTGCGGCCCCCACGCGCGGTTTCACGCGGAACATTTCTGACTCCGGCTCAACCTCGCCGTAGCTGTAGAAATCGGACTTGACTACCGGCTCTTCCTCGAAGTTCTCGTGCGGAGGAGGCGAGGAGGTCTGCCACTCGAGGGTTTTGCCGCCCCAGGGGTTAGCTGGTGCTCTGGGGCCGCGCACCCAGCAGTAGATGAAGTTGACGAGCGGAATGAAGAAGCCGAGTCCCAGCACAAAGGCCCAGATCGATATCCACACATTCAGTCCTGAAAGGTAGGGCAGGTACGTAGCAATACGTCGATTCATGCCGTTGATACCGGCCAGGAACATGGCAAAGAACGTCAGGTTAAAAGCAAAAAAGATCACCCAGGCGAAGACCTTGCCCCACAATTCGTTGTACATGCGCCCCGTGTACTTGGGGAACCAGTAGTACAGCGCTGCGAACCAGGCAAACACCATGCCGCCCAGGATGGTGTAGTGGAAGTGCGCGACGACAAAGTAGGTGTCGTGCAACTGCAGGTCTACAGACACATCGGCCAGGAAGACGCCTGTCACTCCACCAAGCAGGAAGTTAAACATGCTCATCAAGACGAGCAGCATGGGCGTATTGAGCCGTATGCGTCCCTGCCACATCGTACCGATGGCGGCCAGGAACATGAACCCCGTTGGAATGGAGATCAGTTCGGTGGTAGTCATGAACGGGACGAGGCGGTCATTGCTCACATCCGTGAACATGTGATGCGTCCATACCACGCTCGACAGCAGCACTACACCCGCTATACCTGCCACTACCCAGCGATAGCCGAAGAGCGTCTTGCGCGCCATGACCGGGATGACCTCCATCCAGATGGCCCAGGCCGGCAGCATGATGATGTAGACTTCCGGGTGTCCGAAAATCCAGAAGAGGTCCTGCCACAGCACGGGCAGCCCCTGCGCGCTGAAAAACTGCGTGGGAACGATGCGGTCCATCAGGCCCATAATCATCGCGACTCCCACCACCGGCACCCACAGCACGTTCAAAACGGCAGTCCCCAGCATCCCCCAGGCGAAGATAGGCAGTCGTCCCCATGTCAGGCCAGGCGCGCGCATATAGATGGTGGTGGCGATCATGTTCAGGGCTGTGAGTAGTGAAGACAGGCCGAGCGAGAACACGCCGAGAAAGTACAGCACTTGCCCGGGGGCATCCGTTGCCGAAAGCGGCGCATAGCCTGACCAGCCCGTCTGAAAGCCTCCTATCAGCGGGCTGAGCAGCACGGCCAGCACCCCCGGCACGACGAACCACCAGCTCAGGCCGTTCAGCCGCGGAAAGGTCATGTCCCGCGCGCCGAGCATAATCGGTAAGAAGTAGTTGCCGAAGCCGCCGATAATCGCGACGACCGCCACCGCAAAGAGCATGAGCGTGCCGTGAACTCCAAAGACGACATTGTAGGCTGCCGCGTTGGGGAAGAGGTTGAGACCGGGCGTCAGGAGTTCTATGCGCATCGCCATCGCGAACAAACCTGCTACCAGGAACGTTCCCGCCGAGGCGAACAGGTATTGCAGGCCGATCACTTTGTGGTCGGTATTAAAACGCAGGTAACGGGCAATGCCTCTGCCCTCGTCCCAGGTGGCTGCCGCGCCGAAAGCGGGCTTGACGCACGCTTCCCACGCGCCCCCGCCAGGTATCCAGCCGATCAGCGCGAGCAGGTAGCCGACCGTCACGCTGCGGTTAGTGATGAATGCGCTGCCCGAAATAAGCGCGACAAGCCATGCTCCGGCCACAAAGCCAATCGCGGCCCACAGCAGGGCGCGCAGCATGGGAGCGGCTGCTACCAGAAACGACTCCCTCTGCTGACCGGCTTCAGTTCTTATTGCCATGGCTGCCCTCCTGTTCTGTTGAACTGGTACCGGTTGATGCTCACCATATCGGACTGCATAATCATACCCATGCCTCCCGGGGGTTGCTTCTGCTGCTTTACCCACTGCTGGAAGTCTGCCTGCGATACCACTCTCACCACTGCGCGCATCTGCGCGTGGCCTATGCCGCAAATTTCGGCGCATTGCACGCGCGCCAGCGGATCGACCCGCGTCGATATCATCTTGTTCGGAGTAATGTAGAGTTCGCGCGTCTGACCGGGAATCACATCCTCTTTCAATCCAAAGGCCGGAATCCAGAAGGAGTGGACTACGTCCTGGGATTGCAGCATGAATTTGACCGGCGTGTTGACCGGCAATACCAGCTCGCTCTGATTCATCAGGTTGTACTGCGGGTAGCTGAAGTTCCATTGCCACTGCATAGCCGTCACGTCTACTTGCAGGGGCGAGGTTGCCGCAGCTTGATAATTCGCCAGGGCCAGCAGGCCCGTAGCACCCGGATAAATAATGAAGAGAATGTTCAAGGCCGCGCTCAGCCCCAGCCAGGTCCAGGCAAAAAAGCGTCCAAAGCGGTACTGAGCCGGGCTGTCGCGCGTGTCACTTTCGGGAACGCGAAAGCGGATCGCGCTGTAGACCAGGATAATGGTTATCAGGATTGCGCCAGGTACTACGATGCGTAAAAGGAAAGCGAACGCCCCGGCAGTCACACCTCCTTGCTGGCTGAACATCTCTGGATACCAGGTGTTGAGCGCGTAGTTCGCCGCCACCTCACCCAGAATGCCCAGCACGAGCCACAGGCTGGCAATCCAGATGAGGTCGCGGGTTGTTCTGTCTCTCATCGTTTTTCCCCTTCTTCGATGCCGCGCAGTCTAAGCCGCGAGAATGGTGACGGTTCCCTGCATCCCATTCAGAAAATGCTGGCCGCTCTGCTGAAAGCAGCCATACGTCCACTGGCCTGGCTTACCTGGCACGGTGAAGCTGAAAGTGAGTTGTCCGCCTGCCGCTAATACAGGCATGAATCCCGCCATCTGCATGCCACCCGTGCCTTGCCCCTGCCCTTGTCCCCCACCCATGCCGCTCGTCCCCGGCATTCCTTGCATCCCACCCGCGCCTGGCACGAGCAGTTTGCCGGGGTCCAGTCCTACGAATTTGGATGAACCCTGATCCAGCCGGGTTAATCCCCGCCCGCTCAGCAGGTCAACGGTCACACCGGTAAAAGGAGAGGCGGCGAATCCATCTCCTTGAAGCGGGCCAAAGACGGTGTTCATTACATTGGGGTCGCGTCCCACCATAAACTCGTGGGGCTTGCCGGGTTTGGATTGAGACTCATTGATAAGCGTAATCGCCACCTTTTGCCCCGCGCGCCATGTCATTTGAGCCGGCGAAAACTGGTAGTCCGTCATGGAGATCGTGTAACTTGTGGGTCCCTCGGGGGGCTGGCGCACGACATTCCACACAATCACGCCGCTAATGACGAGAGCCGCGACCGCCAGGGAGATGAAGAGTTGCCTGGAACCTACACGTTCGCTACGCATGATTGCTAGCCCTCCATAGTCTCGCTTAATCGTTCTTTGAAGTTGCTCATCGCCTGTGATTACACGTTTCTGATAAAAGAGGTCTTTATTAGTATAGCACACCGCGTATCCTGGAGACCAACCCATTTCGGGGGCAAACTGCTGAAATTATCAGATATTAAGGTTACCCCTATCCTTGAATGGTCTCCTCCCTGGCG
>DAHVFL010000079.1 GCA_027316975.1 Chloroflexota bacterium
GGGCGTAAGTGTTTGCCCGATGCGACCGCTAAACGCGGGCGCATCTTCGACCGCAACGGCGTTTTGCTTGCCTATTCAAAAGCAGTTCCCGCCAATACCAATAACCCGAATGCCGACAATTTGTGTGTCTACCAGCGCGTCTACACCCATCCTTCGATGGCACCGATAATTGGCTATTATGTCAGTCCCGTTTTCTGTGCCAAAACTCCCTATTGTGAGGCAGGAGTCGAGAAACAATTTGACGACTACCTGAGCGGCAACGTCGGCATTACCGGCCTCAACAATACCGTGAACAAGGCTCTGCACCTCCCTCCCGTTGGTGACGACATCTATCTCACCATCGATGTGCGTATTCAAGACCTTGTTGCAAAGAATTTTAACCTGGAAGCGCCGGATGTTGGTCTCAACGATGTCTTCACGACTGATCGCGGCTCGGTCATCGTCTCAGACCCGCGCACAGGCGAAATTCTGGCAATGTACAGCAATCCAACCTTTGATAATAATCGTGTCGCTAGCGGCGATCTCGATTACCTGTCGAGCCTGTTGAAGGATGCCAAACAGCCCCTGGTGAATCGCGCCATCAACGATTGTTTTGTGCCAGGCTCAATCTATAAAACTCTGACCTTGATGGCAGGCCTGGATAGCGGCAAGTTTACTCTCGCAACGCCGTTCTATAATGATGGCGATCCCAATCACCTGCAGGCAATCAAGGTGCGCCTGGGAGAGGGCAACAACACGGAACTCTTCGGCCCGGTTGGCAATAACATCGATGGCTATACCCGTACCTACCCTGTTCCTTTACTCTACGGCTATTCTCACTCGGATAACATCATTTTCGCCCAGGTTGGCACCAATACAGGAGTTACCAACTGGCTCAATTACAACCGCGCATTTTATGTGGGCAGACAGATTCCCTTTGATTTGCCGGTCAATGTCAGCACGGTCACGCCACAGCCGCAGAAAAATCTTTGCGCCACAACCGCTCCGCCTGAAACTGCGCTTAACGTCGTGCAGCTGGCGGAAAACTCCTTTGGTCAGGGCGTTGACTTCATAACCCCTCTGCAGATGTCCCTAATTGATAATGCCGCCGCCAACGATGGGCAGTTGATGCGCCCCACCCTCATTTCAAAGATTGTGGACCCCTCGCAATCGGTACTCAAGTCGTTCTCAGCTACATCGCTGGGCAATCCCATATCCAGGCAAACAGCGACCCAGGTGCGCGATGCCATGTACAGCGTGGTAGCCTGTGGCTCCGGTTCGCTCAACAGAGTGCAAATCAGCTATCAATACACGCCGTGGTCGGTAATCGGCAAGACGGGTACAGGTCAGGTAGATGCCACGAGCAAAACGCCAGCCCAGTCCTGGTTTATCACGGCAGCGCCCTACACCTACCAGTCCAATGATAAGCCGGCCATCACCATTGTGGCAATGAAGGAGAATGGTGGTGAAGGAGCCTACGCCAACGGCCCCATGCTGCGCAACATCTACAACAGCATCTTTTCGCAGGGGTTGATAAAAGTGCAGCAGCCGCCCGCGCCCGACCCCAACTTCTGCACCAATACAGGACTGCTGGGGCGTTAAGTTTGCTGTTGCATGGCTTTCCAGCACTCGTCGCAATAGCCTGCCGCCACAAGATCGAGCGTCAGGCCATGGTAGCCGTATTGTTCCTGTAGCTGTTCATTGAGATTGCCCAGCAAACTTTCGTTCAGATGAATGGTCGCATGGCAATGGCGGCAGACAAGATGGTGATGCGCCTGACCTTCGGCGGCCTCATACCGTGGCTGGCCGCCGGGGAGATGATTTTCGCGCACCAACCCCAGTTCTCGCAATAATTCGAGCGTGCGGTAAATCGTGGAAAGGCTGACATACGGGTTGCGTTTCTGAACCCGCTCCTGTATCTGCTCAACACTCAAATGTTGCTCGGCTTCCTGAATGACGCTTAAAATCATGAAACGCTGCGGCGTCAGGCGGTATCCCCGTTTGCGCAGTAACTCGTTACTGCTATGTACAAAATGATGCATCCACAACCCCCGGTCGGTAAAGTACGTTTTGCTCTCTCGCTCTTATCCTAACATTGCTTGCAAGGGCCGTCAACGTCCACCGCATCAAGAGACGCTGGTTGTCATCCTGAGCGCCCGGTTTGTCATCCTGAGCGCAGCGAAGGATCTAACTCGTCGCGCATAGAGATCCTTCGCTGCGCTCAGGATGACAGCCAGCATCTCCAGTTCTCTGCCGGGAAGTCTTCTTTCAGCACGCCTGCATGTCCGCAACATTTCCATTGGCTATCGTTGATTCACTGTAGACTGGCAGCAGGGGTGTGCGCAACCGCCTCTTTCTTTTGTGCCGCCGCAGGCAGCAAATTATACAAAGTCAGGGTACAATATGAATGCAGGGTCGTGAATGGACCCTGAAAGGATAGGACACGATGGTTCGCTGGGAACATCGCTACTTACTGGGAACAATGGTCTTTACCATCGCCGGTGATGTCGTGCGCGACTTTGATGAAGAATACGATGCATGGAGCTGGTTAGAACAGGAAGGGTGGGGATTGGTTGCTATCGAACCGCCTGACCCTGTAAAGCCCGGAGCCTGTAAATATTACTTCAAACGCCAGAATGTGCCGCCTTCATCAACCGCGCGGATGGTCAGCACCCAATCACTGCCGGCGTATCAGCAACGAGGAAGAGGCTAAGTGACAACTCCAGGCTTCTGGCGTTCGCCGCTCGATCCAGAGCGCGTGATGCAACTGCCGGTCGCGCACTGGCAAGATACCGAGCAACAACAGCGCGAGGAACACCTGACCGTTGAGGAACCCCTGGAGATCCGCCTCAACCGGCGCAGCCTGGCTGTCATCATGCGCACTCCCGGCCACGATTCCGAACTGGCCTGCGGCTTCCTCTTTAGCGAAGGCATCATACAATCCCACGACGATATACTCTCTATCGAAGACGCCGTTGATGCTGATGGTTTGCCCCTGGCGAACGTTGTCGATGTGGCGTTACGCTCATCGTCTACAGGCGGCGGCGCCGCTTCTGATGCCGCCGATGCCGCTGGCGCTCCCGCCTTTCAACGACATTTCGCGGTCTC
This sequence comes from Chloroflexota bacterium, assembly GCA_027316975.1. GTDB lineage: Bacteria > Chloroflexota > Ktedonobacteria > Ktedonobacterales > Ktedonobacteraceae > CF-113. The sequence goes on from DAHVFL010000079.1 coordinate 3,088, forward strand.
GGCGAGCTGCGGGCTGTGCGGGAAAAATAGCATCGCCGATCTGCTTTGCACTATCCCTCCTGTAATAGAAGATGAAATGCATATTGCCCCTGCCACTCTCTATACTCTCACCGCCCGCTTACGCGAGCAGCAAGACGTGTTTTCACACACGGGCGGATTGCACGCCGCCGGCCTCTTCACCCGCGCCGGAGAACTTCTCCTCTTGCGCGAAGATATTGGCCGTCACAATGCCGTCGATAAACTGATCGGGCATGGCCTGCTGCATTCCACGCTTCCCTATAGCCAGCATATCCTGCTGGTAAGTGGGCGTACCTCGTTCGAGATCATCCAGAAAGCCCTGCTGGCTCGCATTCCCTGTATCGCAGCCATCTCCGCCCCCTCCAGCCTGGCCGTTGAACTGGCCGACAGCAGCGGCATCACCCTCGTCGGTTTCCTGCGCGATCATGCCATGAACGTCTATACGCACCCCGAACGCATTATAATGCAGAAATAGAGGGGCAAGGCGTCGTTTTCCGATGAATTTTACCGATCAAAGCCGGTCGTGTCATCCTGAGCGCAGCGAAGGATCTCGCTGCCAGGCCAGGCAGACCCTTTGCTGCGCTCAGGGTGACAAGACATTCCCGATGGTGGGTGGGAAAAACCATTATATCATCACAACAACTTGTCAATAGATTCAAAGAACAGAACGCGCATAAAAGTGAGTACATGCATCACGGTATTTCTCGTTATGTCAATGTAATGCTTGATTTTAGTTATCCACAAGTTATCCACCGCTTTGAAACGATTTTGGTGGATAACACCCTTTTCGCCGTGTTCGTTGTAATGGTATACTTAGTGGGGAGAAGTGGGGGATTGTGGGGAAGGTGTTAGAGAAAGTGGTGGGCATAACCATCATGTGGGGAGCGGTTATCGTTTTTCGTGAAAGAATAGAAGGCGATGTTTCTCGGCCAGTACGACCATTCAATAGATGCCAAGGGGCGCGTTGCGGTTCCCGCGAAATTCCGGCCGCAACTGGAAGAGGGCGCGGTAATCAGTAAGGGCATGGGAACGTGCTTATCCGTCTATACCATAGAGCGTTGGGCAGAGAAATCGCAGGAGTTAACCGAAGGCAAAACGACAGAAGAGTTACGCGACTTTGAGCGGCGCATCTATCCGAGCGCGAGTGAAGAGAAGTTGGATGGACAGGGGCGGCTGGTAATTCCTGCCAGGTTACGCTCCTATGCCCGTTTGGAGAGTGAAGTAACAGTAGCGGGTGTGCGCGATCACTTTGAAATCTGGGATCGCGCCACCTGGCAGGAATACCAGAACAGACTTGATGCGGAAGGCAACGGTATTCCCTTTTAAATTGCAGTACCCTCAAGCTTGCAGTACCCTCAAGCGGGTCGAGAAAAAAGGGAGTTCCTGCCGCTTTCAGCGAGGAAAGTTAACTTCTCGAACCCGAAGAGGTCAAGTGGCAATGCACTAAGGGCGGGAAGCTGGCGCTGCAATTCGCATCAATGTGGAATAGATATGCAATCAGGTCAACTTAATCATATACCTGTAATGCTGGAAGAGGTGCTGGAGTATCTCCGGCCCCAACCTGGCGGGCGGTATATTGATGGCACAATAGGCGGAGGCGGTCATACAGAGGCCATTCTTGAACAATCTGCGCCCGATGGCAGGGTTCTCGGCATCGATACCGATGCGCTGGCCCTGGAGCGAGTGGGCAAACGGCTCTCGAGCATGGTCGAACAGGGACGATTAGCGCTGGCGCGAGGGAAATTCGCGGAACTGGCCCGTATCGTACAGGACGAGGCCGGTTTTGTGTCTTCTGTGGATGGTATCTTGCTCGACCTGGGTTTCTCCTCGTACCAGATGGATGACCCGCAGCGCGGCTTCTCGTTTAGCGCCGATGGGCCGCTGGATATGCGCCTCGATCAAGCGCAGGAACTGAGCGCCGCGGAACTGGTGAACAATGCCAGCGAGGAAGAACTGGCAAACATTTTCTGGCAGTACGGCGAAGAGCGGCGTTCGCGCCAGATCGCCTGGCGTATCATGCGGGAGCGCGCGCGCGGGCCAATTACCAGCACGGCGCAATTAGCAAAGCTGGCTGCGGCTGGCGTACCTTTTAGACCCGGCATGATCCACCCGGCTACGCGCGTCTTTCAGGCGCTGCGTATCGCCGTTAATGGCGAGCTTGAGCAGTTAGAAACTGCATTGCCGCAGATGCTAGAGATACTCAGCGCGGCCAGCGCGCATCAACATATGTCTGGGAGGAAAGGTGAAGTTGAGGAGGAGACGACAGGTGGGAGAATGGTGGTCATCTCGTTTCATTCGTTGGAAGACCGGCTGGTCAAGGTGTTTATGCGGCGCGAGGCGAGCGATTGTATCTGTCCGCCAGAGACGCCGGTGTGTATATGCGGTCACAAAGCGCGACTGCGCATTCTCACACCCCGGCCAGTGATACCGGGCGAACGCGAAGTGCAGGTTAACCCTCGCGCTCGCAGCGCCAAATTGCGTGCTGCTGAAATAATTGTAGGGTTATAGAAGGGAGAAAAACATGCGGGCATCAACGAAGCCTATCCTGGCTGCCAGGCGAAGGCGACAACTGCATCCGTTTTTCTTCCGCATGGGACCCGTCGGATTGAGCATCTGTAGTGTGTTGCTTATCAGCCTGATGGCCGTGCTGTACCTTTCACAATTGGGGCAGGCGGTGACAACTAATCAAGAAATCCAGCGTTTGCACCGGCAGCAGGCGACATTGGCGCGCGAAGATCAAGACCTGGCGCAACAGATCGCGCAGGAGCAATCTCCGGTCTACATCGCGGCCCGCGCCGCCGCTATGGGGTTAGTCCCCGCCGATCCGAAAACGATCATAGTTCTGGTTATCCCGCATCTCAAACCTGTACCATCGGACGATCAACGTTTACAACCTTGAACAGCAGAAAGCGGTTTACCGCAGGTATCTGCACGTACCAGGCAGAAAGGAGGCAAGAGCATGAATGGCGAAATGCAACGCGCCCGGCGGCGACAGATGTTCATTTTCTTGCTGGTGACTTTCGGAATGCTGGTACTGCTGGGAAGGTTGTACTACTGGCAAGTTCTCCAGTCGCGTAGCGGCTATAATCTCGCGCAGCAAGCCAACAATGAGCACCTGCAAAACCAGGTACTCGATGCTCCACGCGGGCTGATCTTCGATAGCGCGGGCCGCATCCTTGCTTCCAACATCATTCGCGATGACGTATATGTCGAGCCAGAACAGTTCTCGGTTGACCATCCGAACGGTGATCCGCAGGGCGAGCTGCAAACGCTCATTACCGCGCTTCATGGCGCTCTACCGCAGGTTGCGACCGGTGCGCTGCAAAAGGCTTTTCGCGATGGTTTTGCTCGGGGGCAGTGGGCAGTGCGTGTAGCCACACATATCAACCCGGCGCAGAGTGCGGCATTGCGCAATTTGCAATTACCGGACGTGTTTCTCCAGCCCCGCACCTGGCGTGTTTACCCAGGTGGCACCCTGGCCGCGCAAATTCTGGGCTTTGTGACACAAAACGATACCGGCAATCAAGGTATGTATGGTATCGAGAAACAGTACAACAGCATATTGTATGGCACGGCGGGTAGCCTTACGGCTGAAACCGACCTGCAAGGCAACCCGTTGACACTGGGGGCCACCAACGAGCAACCGGCAATTAGCGGCTCGAACCTGACGCTGAGCATCGATAGCAATATGCAGTATATGGTGGAAGACGCGCTTGCTAAGACCGTGAAGCAGTTACAGGCCATGAGCGGTACGGTGGTGGTTCTCAACGCGCGCACTGGCGCGGTGGTGGCGATGGCGGGTTATCCCACCTTTGACCCGAACCAGTACGGGCAGTACGCAAACCAGCTGGGATGCACCAACCAGGCCGGAGTGTACTTCAATCCTGCTATCTACTGCGTCTATGAGCCAGGTTCGACCATGAAGGCGGTAACGATGTCGGCGGGGCTGGACCAGGGCTTGATTACGCCGGATACCACGCTGAACGACCAGGGCTGCATGAGCTTTTCCGATAAAACGCCTACCGTCTGCAACTGGAGAAACCTGGCCTATGGCACCGAGACGATGACAGGCGTGTTGATCCATTCCGCCAATGTCGGAGCAGCCTATGTGGCACACAATATTCTGGGTACGTCCCATTACTATCCGTACCTGCAAAAATTCGGCTTCGGTCAGTCTACCGGTATCGACGATGGGCAGGAAAACCCTGGTTCTTATCGCCAGCCAGGCAACCCGATCTGGACGATGAGCGACCTGACCCGCCAGGCTTTCGGAGAAGGCATTTACGTGACACCGTTGCAGGTAGCGATGGCCTACCAGACTATTGCCAACGGCGGCGCGCAGATGCAGCCCTACCTGGTATCGTCGATTCAGGGCAATGGGCATAACGCGAACACACGGCCTATGGTTAAACGGCAAGTTATCAGCGCGCAAGCCGCGCAATTATTGACAGGGATGCTGGAACAAGCCGCCATTAAAGGGTTCGCCCAACTGGCGCAGGTTCCCGGGTATAGCATTGCCGCGAAAACCGGTACGGCTACTACCGTGGGCCTCTCAACCAATCAAACGGTGGCTTCGGTAGCTGGTTTCATTCCGGCCTCGAATCCCCGCTTCGTTATCCTGGTGAAACTGGATCGACCGCAAAATGCCATCTATGGCAGCACGGCGGCTGCGCCACTGTGGGGCCATATTGCCCAGCAATTGATGTGGTACTTCAATGTGCCACCGGATGCACCACTTCAACTCAATGGATAAATATATGAGAGAGCAGATGAGATGTCAGCTTATTTTGAGGGTCTAAAACATGCAAGCGCCGGATCACAATACTAAAAGCAACAGTGATGATCTTGAAAAAAAAGTTGAACAACAACTTGCATTGAGCGAGGCATGGCGTCAACTGCTTGGCCTGGAAGCGCAAGCTTCCCTCTTGCCTCCATCGTTGGAGGCGGTGAAAGCTGCCGGGGTAGACAGTCAGGAGGGCCTGCCGGTACTCAACTATGATCCCTGGAATTCTCTTGTTCACGAACAGGGGGTTCAGGTTATTGATTTGCAACAGGCGCATGTTCATAAGTCGCAGGCTGCTGGCGAAGAGAGTGAAGTAGAACACGCGCTGAATATGATGCAGGAACAGGAAAATAAACCAGAAAAATGAAAAAGTAGGAGTTTCTCGCTATCCTTTCCTGAAAGAAGTGGTAGCGGTCTCTTTTTCACTTTTTTTCGGAAATGGAATAGGAAAATAACAGGAAACGTTCGTCTTTGTCCTGTAGGGACAAGGGGCGGACGCGGGGATGGGTGGGGGCCTTGTGCTTGTCCTGGTGGCAGCGCGATTCTGTTGGGGTTATTGATACCCCGCCGAATTATGTATACTGGACGAGGACAAGCACAAGGCCCCCGCATCCACTCCAACCCGCCCCTTGTCCCTACAGGCGGGCGGAGATCAGATGTTATAAGGATGTATCACACATACAGGTAAAGGTAAGTATAATAGAAAATTCGTTCTATGTCAAGGGATAGTGCCAGGAAGACAAAATGTCACGCGACGACCGCCGAAAACCGAATATGGACAGAGAGCCGCCGCGCTACCCGCGCCGTTCTCCCGCGCTGGATGGAATCGAGCGTAAGGACTGGGAAGGCAGGGGAAGAAATGTGGCGAGCCGTAAGCAAGTAACACGCCGTACCCCTGTAAGGAGCGCGCGTTACGCGGCGGATGAGCCGGTATCCGGCATGGATTTCAACGCGGTCGGCATCAGAAAGTTGCCGCCGCTGCGTCCTATGAGTAAGTCGCCGGCAGTGCAGGTTGAGCAAGAGCGCGCGCATTCAGGAGTGACCGCTGGCTGGCGCAAACGCGCATCCGCGAAGCTGGAACAGCCCGTAGCGGCTCCGGCGGCGCAGGGACTGAGCGAGGAAGAGACGAAGAAGCTGTCAGAGTTGGAGATGCGTCTGCCGCGCGTAGCCGGAAAGATCGACTCGTGGCTATTGATAGTTGTGCTGTTGCTCTCGTGTATCGGCGTGGTGATGGTGTATAGCGCGAGTTCGTTTCAGGCAGCGCGCTACCAGGGTGACGCGGGCTACTATTTCCAGCGCGAACTGATCTGGCTGGCGTTGGGGCTGGTGGCTCTGCTGGTCACGATGCGCGTCGATTATCGCCTGTGGCGGCGTTACTCGCTGATCGGCATGATCGTCGTGTTTCCACTGTTGATTGTGGTGTTGAAGTTCGGCACAACCGTGTATGGCGCGTCGCGCTGGCTCGCGCTTGGCTCGTTTTTCTCATTCCAACCGAGCGAGCTGACCAAGCTGGTGCTGGCCCTGTACATCGCGGACTGGCTGGCGCGCAAAGGCAACCAGGTAGGGACTTTTCTGTATGGGCTGGCCCCGTTCGTGATCCTGGTCGGCTTAATTCTGGGGCTGGTGCTGCTGGAAAACGACCTGGGAACCGCCATCATCATCGCTGGTCTGGCGGTGGTCATGTTTTTCACGGCTGGAGCCAATATCGTGCAGTTTTTGCTGGCGATGCTGTGTGGCAGTTCGATTTTCGTAGTTGAAGCGTTTCGTGGCTACAGGTACTTTCGCCTGTTGGGATTTTTGGACCCGTTTAAGGATGTGACAGGCATCAACTTGCAACTGTACCAGGCGCTGCTCGCGTTGGGGTCAGGAGGGTGGTTTGGCCTGGGACTGGGAGCCAGCCGTCAAAAGACGGGCTATCTTCCCTTCCCGTTCAGCGATTCGATCTTCCCGGTTATCGGCGAGGAACTGGGATTCATCGCGTGCGCCATGATCGTCATTTTGTACCTGTTCCTGGCCTTTCGCGGGTTCCGGCTGGCGCGCCGCTCGCGCGACCTGTACGGCGCGTTGCTGGCAACGGGCATCACTACCTGGCTGGTGTTACAGGCCATGATAAATATTGGAGCCAACACGGGCAGCATTCCCTATACAGGCGTGCCGCTTCCCTTTATCAGCTTTGGCGGCTCGTCGCTGGTGGTCTCACTGGCGGCGGTAGGCGTGCTGTTGAACATTTCACGATACATTCAGGAGCCGGCGTCGCCCGCCTTATCGCGGCAAACCATCGGCTTACGCAAGAAACCAGTTGGTGCGGGATATATAACAAACCAGTAGCGACACCCCTTGCGGGTGTCCTGACCAGTAGCGACACCCCTTGTGGGTGTCCTGACCAGTAGCGACACCCCTTGCGGGTGTCCTCAGTGGAGTATCCGTCTGAGAACGCGAAGAGCGCTGCACGTAAAGAACGCGAAGACGGGACACCCACAAGGGGTGTCGCTACTGGATAAGGATAGATATGCGAGTTCTTGTATCAGGTGGAGGAACCGGAGGCCACATTTACCCGGCCCTGGCGATTGCCACCAGCCTGCGGACACAGTACCGGGCCGAGGTATTGTTTCTCGGCAGCGACGATGGACTGGAGAGGGAGCTTGTTCCGGCGGCGGGCTTTACATTAGCTACCGTCAAAGCGGGCAAATTGCGCCGCTACGTCTCAATAGAGACTATCACAGGGGTGATGCGCGTCCTGCCGGGTATGGTTTCGGCGATCAGTATTGTAAGGAAGTTTCAACCAGATGTCGCTTTTACAAGCGGCGGCTATGTAGCGGTTCCAGCGGCGCTGGCATCGCGAGTGAACGGAGTACCAGTGTTGATGCACCAGCAGGATGTTCCGCCCAACCTGTCGAACAGGCTGGCCGCGCCACTGGCAACGCGCATTTCGGTGGCCTTCGCCGACTCGTTGCCCTACTTTCCAGCGCGTAAAACGTTACTGCTGGGCAACCCGATACGGCAGGTCATGCTGGATGTGCGGGAAACTGCGCCGGCGGCTGCGCGAGTCTCGTTGGGCCTGGATGCCAACTTACCTCTGCTGTTGGTGACGGGCGGTAGCCAGGGCGCAAGACATCTGAACCAGATGGTGTGCCAGGCATTGCCCGGCCTGCTGGCACACTGCCAGGTATTCCAGATTAGTGGTAAGGAATTGTATGACGAGACACGGGCGCAGGCCGATAGCCTGCTGGCGGACCAGGACGAGGTGTTGCGACAACGCTACCGCTTAGTGGCATACCTGAACGAGGAGATGCCGCTGGCATTACAGGCGGCGGACCTGGTGTTGTGCCGGTCAGGCGCATCCACCCTGACCGAACTTGCCATCCTGGGCAAGCCCGGCGTGCTGGTTCCCCTGTCGCCCGCCGTTGGCGGCCCGGCTCAGCAGGAAAACGCCGCCATGTTTGAGCGCAAACAGGCAGCTCTCGTGATCTCGAATGAAGAATTGAAACCCGAAATACTCGTAAAGCGTGTAGTAACTTTAATAACATCAAAAACACAAATCGCAGCTATGGCGCGGGCTGCTGGCGCATTTGCGAAGCCGCAGGCGACCCAGGATATTACCACAGAACTTGTAAGAATCGCGAATAGGAACGTTAGATGACATTCGATCTTGAGATGGCTTACACAGAGCTACAACCGCACTTCCAGGGGCGCGCGCGACGCAGCGAACCTCTGGCGCGTCACTGCACGTTTGGTGTGGGTGGCCCGGCGGATCTCTGGGTCACGCTCAAGACGGCGGATGAACTGATCCGGCTGGTACACCTGTGCGCGGAACGGCTGTGGCCCCTGCTGCTGGTCGGCAATGGCACCAACATCCTGTACGCCGACGCGGGCGCGCGGGGTATCGTGGCGCGTATCGCGCTTGACAGGTATCGCATTGAAGATCATGGCGATGGAACCGCCCTCCTGCTCGTGGAAGCCGGTGTAAGCTGGCCGCGCCTGTTGAATGAACTGGCCGAACAGGGTTGGGGCGGACTGGAATTTGGGCCGGGCATTCCCGGTACCCTGGGCGGCGGCGTCATCTCGAACGCGGGCGCGCATAACAGCGAACTCGGTTCCGTGCTGGAATGGGTGGAAGTGATGGATGCGCGGGGTAGTTCGCTCAGCCACAACGGAGACGAGGTTTCCGTGCCGGTGCTGCGGCGTTATCAGCATAGCGAGATAGACCTGGGTTATCGCCAGAGCCGTTTTCGCGCCGGTCGCCACATCGCGTTCGACGAGCATGGCTATCCCATCGCGCCGCCGCACGGGCTGATCGAACCAGCCGAAATTATTGTCCAACTGGCGGTGCATCTGCATCGCGAAGATCCGCAAAAACTGAAAGCTATCATCGAAGACCATAAACAACACCGGAAGAGGACGCAGCCGCCGCAGCAAAGCGCCGGTTCCGTCTTCAAAAACCCACCGGGCGATTTCGCCGGGCGGTTGATCGAGCAGGCTGGCATGAAGGGAATGACACGCGGCAAGGCGCAGATTTCGCAGCGTCACGCTAATTTTATCGTCAATCTCGGCGGGGCCAGCGCAGCCGATGTAGTAGCCTTGATAGTAGAAGCTCGCAGGCGTATTCATGATC
>DAHVFL010000007.1 GCA_027316975.1 Chloroflexota bacterium
CACCCGTTTTCAGCGAGCCATCCATTATAAACAGGCCAAAGTGGCAGTCTTGATCGCACAAGAGATGATCGCGACGGGCATGGATTTGCTCGATGAAGCCAACGGGTGGATTGGCGTTCCAGAGGACAATTAGCTTTCGTTTTAGCTGTGGAAAGAGATAAGATTATGCAGCAACATTTTCCGAATAGAGCTTCGCATACCGGTCAGCACACTGACCTTCTGAATGAACGTCTCTCCGAATCGGCCCGTTTCCGCCGCCTTCCCGAAAAAGTCCATCCGGACTCTATCGAACAACTGGATTACCTGCGAACGACAAGTTTACTTGCTCACCAACGGCCAGCGTAACATCGGTCAAATTGCGAGCTTGTTGAGAATGCTTCCTGTGGATGTCGCGCGCATGATGAAGCAGCTTCTTGCGAAAGGTTAAGTCGAACCGCTTCCGCCCTTACTATGATCCCGGCCTGACCTGTATAGTATGCTCATTACGTTCCATACTATGTCTGTAAATCAGGATCTGCTCTTCTCGCTGAATCTCATATGTTCCATCGCTCACTTCAACCCTGTATCCTTGTGGATATTGCAAACGGGGGATGAAGATTTCGGTAGGCGCTGTCTCGAATTCCGCGCTTTTTTCGTCTGTATTGCTTATATTTTCGCACAAAATTTAAAACTACCATACTAAGCCACTTAGTGTACACAATACACATAAAAATTGCATAAAGATGCGAGAAATTAGATAAATTGATGAAGAAAAGACTTGTAAATCGTAAAAAGATCGTGTATGCTAGCATCCGGTATCCGATCTCGGTCTGGCACACAGCGTCCGTCCAGCACTACACGCCCACGCTGTTAGGGGTGACAACAAACTGGTGACTCTGCAAGGATATGGACCCGGAAGAATACCAACATATCACAAGGAGGTCCCTGGTTTGAATTTCGAAGACAAAACCCTGAAATGTCGCGAATGCGGAAATGATTTCGTATTCACCGCAGGTGAGCAAGAGTTTTACCAGCAAAAAGGTCTGGTCAATCAGCCTGGCCGCTGTCCCTCGTGCCGCGCTGCGCGTCGCAATACGTCTGGCGGGATGAGTGGTCGCTCCGAGCGCGGCCCCCGCGAAATGCACACGGTTATTTGCGCCGAGTGCGGAGTGGAGACGCAGGTGCCATTCTTGCCCAAGAATGATCGCCCCGTCTATTGCAGCCCCTGCTACGATAAGGTTCGTGTTACGCGCGGCTAGGGCTACAAACGACCAAAAACTCTTCAAGCGCGCGAGAGATAAGACCAGGGTAGGTTCGTGGTCTTGTCTCTTTTTGTTGTCCACATTTCTCCACGTCTACTACATCAAGGGCTACCAGATATAACCAGGGCGGGGGCAGAGCCACCGCCCTGGCATCTTTCTGAACAATTCCGCCCCATGTTTTCAAATGTGTAACGCAGTGTATGCTTTATTCGTTGCATATGCAACGTACATGGTTATTGCATTGCGCTCGTTTGTGTTCTACACTATAGTAGAGAAACAATGTATGCCGCCCAGGGGTTTTGTACATGATGACAATCAATCCAGACGAGTCGGTCGCCATTTCGCGCATGACACTCGACGATTTGCTGGCTGAAACACGCCAGTATCTGTCTCCACCTGATCTGGAGACAATTCAACATGCCTATGAAATGGCGGACGAGGCGCACCGGGGCATCATGCGCCGTTCTGGCGAACCCTACATTTCACATCCCCTGGAAGTTGCGCTGCTGCTGGCTGATATGCGTATCGACGCCGATGGCATCGTGGCGGCATTGCTGCACGATGTGGTCGAGGATACCGATTGTACGCTGGATGATGTACGGGCGCGTTTTGGCGAAGCAGTTGCCGATATTGTAGACGGCGTTACCAAGTTTGATACACTGGCAGGCAAAAATAGCGCGCCCCCCTTTATGGCATCCCCGGCACCCGCGGCGTCCGGTCAGGGAAAACACCATACTCATGATGCCCCGGAAACTCCTGAGCAGATTGAACAACGACACTACCAGACCCGCGAACTGAAACGCCGCGAACGCTCCGAAACCGTGCGCAAAATGCTGCTGGCGATGGCGGAAGACCCGCGTGTGGTGGTGCTAAAACTGGCTGATCGCCTGCACAATATGCGCACCTTGAGCGTAATGAACCACTCGCAGCAGCAGAACAAAGCCCGCGAAACGCGAGAAATATACGCGCCGCTCGCGCGCCGCCTCGGTATGGCGCTGGTGCAGGCGGAACTCGAAGACCTGGCTTTCAGCTATCTGGAGCCGGAGAAATTTACTCGCCTGGCGAGCGCGGTCGAAGAGGAGAGGCGCGCACGCCAGCCTATTATTGACCAGATTTGCCGCTCTCTCGAAGAGGAGATGGACAAGGCCGGCATTTCCGCCGAAGTGCGCGCCTGGCCCAAGCACCTGTCCAGCATCAATCGCAAACTGGAACAGGGCGGCACCGAACTGAGCCAGATACACGACCTGGTTGCCTACCGTATCCTGGTAGACACCGTGCATGATTGCTACCTGGCGTTGGGACACATCCACGCGCTGTGGCGACCCAAAGATGGGCGCATCAAGGACTTCATCGCCACGCCAAAGGTCAATGGCTACCAGTCACTGCACACAACGGTGTTTTGCCTGGATAATCAACTGGCCGAAGTACAAATTCGCACGCACGAAATGGAGCGCATCGCCGATTACGGCATCGCCAGCTACTGGTACCTCAAGGAGCGCGGCGGAGCGCGCCTTTCCACGGGCGAGATGATTACCTGGATTGAGCAATTGCGCGAGTGGCAGCGCGAACTGCCCCAGAACGCCGATGAATTTGTGGAGGCGGTCAAGGGAGACATTTTTCAAGAGCAGATCTTCGTGTTTACCCCCAAAGGTGAGGTAAAAGACTTGCCCCGTGGATCAACGCCGCTCGACCTGGCCTATCGCATTCACTCCGACATTGGCGATCACTGCGCGGGAGCGCGCATCATCACCAACCTGGAGGAGAGCGGACGCCTCATAACGCGCATTGTGCCGCTTGATTACGAACTCAAGGGCGGCGAAATCGTCGATATCATGGTCAGTTCAGACGCGCACCCGACGCGGGAATGGCTCTCTTTCGCGCGCACCACATCTGCCCGCGCCAAGATTCGCCGCTACCTGAAAACCTATGAGCGCGATGTGAACCTGCACCTGGGACGCGAGCGACTTGACCTGGCGTTGAAAGCAGCCGGCGCGGCGGGCTTACGCGCAGTCTCGTATGACGACTTGCTGCTTGCCAATACCACTAAGAAGTACAGCCTTCCCGATGATCTGTTTATTGCCCTGGGACGCGATGAACTCGGCGTCGGCAAAGTAATGGAATACCTGATACCGCTGTTGCAGCAACGCGGCGAGATCAAGTCCGAAGCGGATATGCCGAAGAATGGATATCATCAAAACGCGAGCGAGGGTGAGAGCGAGCTGTCGCAGGTGGTTGTCAATCTGGCTCATTGCTGTTGCCCGTTGCCGGGCGATACCATCGTGGGGTTGCTCAATCCCAATAAAGGCATCGTCGTGCATCGCAGCGATTGCCGCACCTTGCGCCGCTATCGCGGACACGAGTCTGACCGCCTGCTAGAGATCAACTGGCTCGTCATCGAACCCCGGCGATACCGCGCGCCTATCATTATTGTGGCGCATGATCGCGCCGGGCTATTGCGCGACGTGGCGGCTGTGGTGGCCGACGCGGGCATCAATATGACATCAGTCGCATCCACCACTACTGTTTCATTGCAAAAAGCTGTGATTACTGCTACATTGGAGATAGAAGCTATCGACCAGATTGAGCCTGTTTTTGAACGCTTGCAGCAGGTACCAAATGTGGTGAGCGTAAAGCGAGATCTTGGTCGCGGCGTCCATTCCTGATAATAGTCTCTTACGGAAACGTTCATGATACATATGTCTACAAGCGGACGCGATCAATCGCGTCCTCACACACCGGAATTAGCAGGCGAACAGGCCCAACAATTACTGAACACCGTTCGACAGGACATGTCACCGACCGAGGCCTTGCAGGTCACACAGGCGTTTGAGCTTGCCTGGAACCTGTGCGGTGAGTCCCCTGGTGAAAAAGGGCTGACCCTTATCGAACATGCCCTGGCGATAGCAACCATTCTGGCTGAAATGCACATTGACGCGGTTGGCGTAGCCTCCGGCTTAATTTTTGAGGCGGTTGACGCCGATCTAGTCTCACTCGAGCGCGTGGAAACCATGCTGGGCGCAGCCGTAGCGCGCGTCGTGGGCAGTATGTTACGCCTGAATATTCTGGAACGCAAAAAGCGCGCCGGCGCGCAATTTATCGCGCCCGACAGAACAGGCGCGGCAAACTACGCCACCGGCGAGGGCGAAAATAACCGCGAGCAGAAAAAACAGCGCATCCGCGATGCCCTGCGCCGCCAGCAGGCCGAGACCGTGCGCAAAATGTTCTTCGCCATGTCCGAAGACCCCCGCGTCGTGCTGCTCAAGCTGGCATACCGACTGCACGCCATGCGCCTCATCGCCCGCAATGCCTATCCTGTTGACCAGCAAGAGATATTGACGATGGCGCAGGAAACACGCGAAATTTACGCGCCACTGGCAGGGCGTCTGGGCGTTTCCCGCGTTGAAAGCGAACTGGACGACCTGGCTTTCCAGGTACTGGAGCCTGATAAGTACGCCTGGGTACGCGATCGAGTTGAGGCTGAACGCAAGCAGCGGAGCGCATATGTCGAGCGCGTGTGCAACATGCTGGACGAAGAGATGCAAAAACTGGGCCTGCACGCCGAAGTCTCCGGGCGCGTCAAACACCTGTACAGTTTCTTCAAGAAGCTGCGCCATAACGCGGGCGATGTCGATCGCCTGGAAGACCTTAAGAAGACTGCCGATTTTAGCCAGATTCATGACCTCGTGGCTTTCCGTATTCTGGTTGACTCTACTCCCGACTGCTACGTCGCTCTGGGTCATGTGCATGGCCTGTGGAAGCCCAAAGATGGGCGCATCAAAGATTTCATCGCTAACCCCAAGCCCAACGGCTACCAGGCCTTACACACCACAGTCTTCTGCCTGGATGAGCAGTTGGTAGAGATTCAAATCCGCACCTTTACCATGCACGAGATAGCGGAATACGGCGTCGCCATGCACTGGCATTATAAAGACGTGGGAGACCGCGCTTCAGCCTCGGCCAAAGAGTTACTGTCCTGGTTGCGCAAGCTCGCCGACTGGCAGCGCGAGATGCGCTCTGCCACCAGCAACGATAGCGAATTTGTCGAGGCGGTGCGTGACGAGATTTTTGAAGAGCAGATCTTCGTGTTTACGCCCAAAGGCGAGGTCAAAGACCTGCCCGTCGGCTCGACTCCGCTCGATTTCGCCTATCGCATCCACTCCAAAATCGGCGACAAGTGCGCCGGCGCGCGTATCATTTCTGAAAGCGGCAGCGGCGATAACGAACGGCTGGTAACGCGCCTGGTACCACTGGATTACGAACTGAGAAGCGGCGAGATTGTCGATATCGTCACCAATCGTTCCGCGCACCCAACACGTGACTGGCTCAACTTCGCTCGCACAGCAGCCGCGCGCAGCAAGATTCGCCGCTACCTCAAAATTCACGAGCGCGACATCAACATTCAAATTGGGCGCGAACGCCTGGATCGCGAACTCAAAATCACGGGACTGCGCGGCGTCGAGATTTTGACCGAGGATGCGCAAAACTGGCTGCTGACCGAGTTCCGCAAAGAATCGTTTGAAGACCTGCTGGCCTCCATTGGCGGCGACGATATCCGCCAACACGCGGTCGCTGTCAAGCTGGCCGACTACTTCCAGCAACGCGCTGGCAAAGAGCCAAAAGAGGTAGAAGACATCCTCTCGCTGCCAACTTTAATCAAAGCCGTCCCATCCGCGCGTTTACAGGTCGCAGGAGTTAGTGGCCTGATGACCAGCCTGGCAAACTGCTGCAACCCACTGCCGGGCGACGAAATCGTCGGCTTTATCAGTCGCGGCAAGGGAGCCATTATCCACCGCGCCAACTGCAAAAACATCGAGCGATACCGCGAACGCGAACGCGAACGCCTGGTAGATGTAAGCTGGACCAGCATGGGCCAGCAGCGCTACCTGGCCCCCGTAATCATCCGCGCCTATGACCGTTCGGGCCTGATTCGCGACATCGCCACCGTCGTCTCTGAAGCAGGCGTCAACATGACCTCGGTCAGTTCAAATGTAAGCACAGGCAAACAAGAAGCAACCATTAACACGACATTGGAGATTGATAGCCTCGAGCAGATGCAGAAGGTTTTCACGCGGTTGGAGAGAGTGAAAGGGGTGCTTGGAATAGAACGCGATTTGGGGAAGATCAAGAAAAAATAAGGGACCAGGTGAAAGGTTCCCGACCGCCGGTTGGGGACTTTTCACCTGGTCTCTTACTAATTTTTTATCCGCGCAGCCGCTCCAGCACAGGGGGCTGGCGCAACTTCGCCAGCGCACCGGCTTCGATCTGGCGCACGCGTTCGCGGGTAATGCCCAGCTCGCGGCCAACCTGCTCAAGCGGGTGGGCCTGGCTGTTGCCCAGGCCAAAGCGCAATTGCAAGACAAGACGTTCGCGGGGGGTGAGCACCGATTCGAGCACGCGCTGCACTTCGTCTTTGAGGGTCTGCGTGGTGGCTATATCCTCTGGCGAAGCCGATTCGGTATCGGCCAGTACGTCGCCCAGTTCCTGCTCCTCGTCTTCACCAACGGGTAATTCCAGAGAAACAGGCGCGCCGGGGGCGGCCTGTAGTTCAACCATGCGAATGGGGTCAAGCCCGGTGGCGTCGGCCAGTTCCTGCTCGGTAGGTTCGCGACCAAGTTCTTGCAGGAGACGCTGGCGTTCGCGGCGAATGCGATTCAAGGCGGTATTAACGTATACGGGCAAGCGAATAGTGCGGCCCTTGTCAGCCACTGCGCGGCTGATAGCCTGGCGAATCCACCACGTTGCATGGGTGGAGAAGCGATGGCCGCGCCGCCAGTCGTAGCGTTGCACGGCGCGAATCAGACCAATATTGCCTTCTTGAATCAGGTCGAGCAGCGTCAACCCGCGTCCGACGTAGCGTTTGGCGATGCTCACCACCAGGCGCAAGTTTGCCAGGATGAATTGCTTCATGGCATCGCGGTCACCCGCTTCGATGCGTTTGGCAAGTTCGACTTCGCGCTCGTGGGTAATCATCGGCACGCGGCCAATTTCGCGGAGGTAGGTCATCACCGCGTCCGACTCGCCTGCATCGGCGGTGTTAGGCGTATTTTCGTCCTGATCCTCGGAACGACGACGGCGCATGGACACACGTCGCGAAGGGGTGATTTCTTCGGCACCCATCGTCGGTAGGGAAAGGATTGAAACGGTTTCCAGTGTGGGCGAAGTAGGAAGTTTGGTTAACTCCTCCTGAGTTTCAGGCGCTTCTTCTAGTTCGAGAGGCGCGGTGTCCATGTTCGCGATATCCTCTTCTAGCTCCTGTTCATCCTTGCCAGGGCACTCCCCGTCGTCTTCACTATATTCCATCTCCTTCTTCATGAACCGGTCTACGATCTCATCGTATTGTCGGGTCAGGTCAGGATTTGCTGGTTGTTTTTCATCCAGGGTAAGCATAGCGCCAGTGGTTACTGGCTGTACATCAATCATATTGCGCCCTCCATGAACAGTAGTATCTCAAGCAGCAAGATAGCAGTTTCTTCCGTCGGTCTGGTCCTACACTCAGGGAAAATAGTCCTTCGTTTTGAACGATGGGTCCGAAAACCGAGTGGGAGGAAGTCTATGACGCACACAATCTGTCTTTCTACTATAAAGAAACACAGAGCAACCGGAAAATATTCCTAACGTTACTACCATTATACCTCAAAATTGGCCTTTCATCAACTGTCCCGAAGTATTGACGCGCAGGCCATTATTCTGCTATACTGCCTATGTCTACAAAGACGGGGCGTAGCGCAGCCCGGTAGCGCACCACAATGGGGTTGTGGTGGTCGGAGGTTCAAATCCTCTCGCCCCGACCAGTATACGTATCCATCAAGAGCAACCTTCGGGTTGCTTTTGTATATATACGAATAAGCATAGACCAATGTTGCACATGTGTAACGGTAATCTATGCTCACATATTCCTGATGGTTTTTGACAATCAAAATCGGCCCTTCCTCACAACTACTTCCTTCGCGCAACTTCGCCCAAAAAGACTGCTTTCACACGTCCCTGCGCCCTCATACCGGCTCCCCAGGCTCGTTCGATGGAGGGGCGGGAACGGATGTTGAAATAGGTAGTGGCGCTTGCGCCGCCCGCGTCCCAAATTGGACAGATTGGTTCGTTAGTAGCGTAGCAGGCGCGGGTGTTTCGCTGCTAATGGAGACGATCACGCCACCTACGATGGCAATCAGGCCACCGAGTGCCTGTATGGTAGTCATGGAATCATGCAGGATGAGCAGGGCAAAGATAGTAGCGAACAGGGGTACGGTTTGTGTGATGGCCGACATTTCCCAGGCATGAATAAGGCGCAATCCTTCCTGCTGGATGATGTAGCCGAGGCAGAAGTTGGTAACGATATACAGGGGCAGGACGATCAACAGCGTCGGAAGTGAAGGTTGCCATTGTATCGAATGCGCGCCTCCTATGATCAATTGAAATGCCAGTATGGGCAGCAGGGTAGCCGCTCCCAGCAAGAGACGAATAGCCACCAGTGGCAAAGAATCGATACGGGTTGACAGGCGTTTGGCAGGAATAAAGCTAAAGCCAATACCGATTGAACCGAGCAGGACGAACACATCACCCACGCCGCTTCCCGGCGTAATTGCCTGTGTCCCCTTCAAGACCACCAGCACGCCGCCAGCAAGCAGCAGCAAGGTACCGGTGCCCTGCTTGAGGCCGATATGTTCCCTCAGCAGGATAAAAGCGAAGAATAGCCCGGCAATACCGTTGAATTGCAGCAGAAATCCGCCTACCAGCGCGCTTGTACGGGCAAACCCCGCCACAATGACGAGCAAAGACAGCGACGTTCCAGGACACGCGAGCAAGAAAAGGTCCAGCCAATCCCGGCGCTCAAAGCTACGCAATGCTTTGAAAAGAGGCGCGCCCGTCAACAAAACAATCAAACTGACAAACAACCCACCAATTGAGAGGTTCAAGAAGGCTACGACGGTTGCATCGATCTGTTTCCCCAAAAGCTGCACCAGCACAGCGCCCAGTCCAAAGAGGAGGGAGGCGATGAAGGCATAGCTGATACCACGCAGGTGCATACTTCTATCCCTGATCTAGTGCAACAATAGTTCGCGGCGTTCGAGCCAGTTGCCTGCCAGCCAGACCAGCCCGACAACATAAAGCGCCACAAGCAAGAAGATGGCAGTCACAGGTATCTCCATTGTAGTAATATGTGTTGCAGGAACAGTATACCATCTCAGTCAGGTGCGCTTGCGGGTAAAGAGTCAAATGCAATACTTTTGGTTGGCGAGCGTCTTTCCGGTAAATACTTGCTATTTGAAGGGCGAAAGCTTATGCTGCTTCATACAGTATCATTTTATGTATGGGAGGAACGTATATGCCGGTGCCGCTTGTTACCTGTGATAACCTGGTAAAAATATATAAGGTCGCCGACCTGGAAGTGGTGGCGTTGCAAGGATTGGACCTGGAAGTGATGCAGGGGGAGATGATCGCCATTGTTGGCGCATCGGGTTCCGGCAAATCCACGCTCCTGAACATTCTGAGCAGCCTTGATCTGCCCAGCGCGGGTACATGTCTTGTCGATAACCAGGACCTGACCCGCTTAAGCGCGGCGCAGCGCATTCATTACCAGCGCTATACCGTCGGACACGTGTGGCAGCAGAGCGGGCGTAACTTGCTGCCGGAGTTGAGCATCCAGGCTAACGTCGAACTACCGCAGGTGTTGGGAGGAGTCGACCCGACCAGCCGCGCCCGGCACGCCGTGGAATTGCTGGAACTGGTAGACTTAAAAGGCATGGAGCAGAAACGGCCAGATCAGCTTTCGGGCGGCGAACAACAACGCGCCGCCATCGCCGTGGCCCTGGCAAACCAGCCCAAACTCTTGTTGGGTGACGAGCCAACGGGCGAACTGGACTCCACCACAGCACGCGACATTCTGGCGCTGCTCCGCACCGTCAATCAAGAGTTGGGCATCACCATTATTATCGTGACCCATGATATCGCCATCGCGTCGGTGGTAGACCGCACTATTGCCATCCGCGATGGGCGCACCAGCACGGAAACCGTGCGCCGCGACGCCCCGCTGGCGGAGACAGAAAGCGAGTACACACCGTTACCCAGCGCAGTAATCGGCCTGCCGAGCCAGACGCACCGCGAGTCGGTACTGATCGACCGCGTGGGACGCCTGCAACTCCCCAAAGAGGCGCTGGAAAGCATCGCCTTTAATGGACGGGCCGAAGTGCGTATCGTGGGCGATCACGTCGAAATATGGCCGACCGGCAACGGAAACGGTACACCTGCCAGTGGAACGGCGCAAAATGGACAACAAGCACCGCAAGGAGAGGTAAATTGATGCAGGATACAGCCAGTTCAACCAGCGCGGACGAAACAGCCCTGAAAACCGTCGCGGAGGCGCGAGGAGTGACACGCGAGTTCCGCGTGGGTAGCGTAATGGTGCAGGCGCTGCGCGGCATCGACCTGCGCGTCAAACCAGGCGAGTTCGTAGCTTTGCGGGGCCGTTCCGGTTCCGGCAAAACCACGCTGCTCAACATCCTTATCGGACTGGATAATCCCACTGCCGGACATGTATTCATTCTTGAGCGCGACCTTGCCACCCTGGGCGAGGACGCCCGCGCCCGCTTGCGCCGCGAGAGCATCGGCATGATGTTCCAGAACGCCCACCTTTTCCCATCGTTGACAGCGCAGGAAAACGTGGAACTGCCCCTGCGCCTGGCGCGGGCGGAATCTGCCGAACGCATTCGGCTCGCGCGCGAAGCGCTTGAACGAGTGGGGCTGGCCGCCCGCGCACATCATCGCGGCCTCGAACTCTCCGGCGGCGAGCAGCAGCGCGTCGCCCTGGCACGCGCCCTGGTGCATTCCCCGCGCTTCATCGTAGCCGACGAACCTACCGGCAACCTCGACTCCATGACGGGCCGCACCATCGCCGCCCTGCTGCGCGAGACCGCCCACAACGGCGGCATCGGCCTGCTGGTCGCCACCCACGACAACACCATCGTCGAGTCCACCGACCGCGTACTACAAATCAGCGACGGGAAGATCCTGGAGTGATTAGAGCCACTTCTTACCGTAGAGTAGTTCGCCATAGAGCAGCAGATTCGGTTCGCCCGTCGCCGAAATATTGCCACGATTCCGCGTGATAAACTCGCGCAGGCTTTGCTCTGTCACATACAGCGTTCCCAACTGTTTGATCTCGTCTTCTTCCGGCACGCGCGTTTTGACCTCGGCCAGGGAGATATGCAGGCGGGTGAGAAAACAGAGTTCGGCGTGAGGCGTTGCCGTGTCGTAGACCAGCCCCAGGCAATAGTGTTCCGCAATATCGGCGAACTGGATGCCCGTTTCTTCGCGTATTTCGCGGCGCATAGCCCCAATTGGATCAGGCCTCCCGTTTTCCAGGCTATCGCGACCGCGTTCAAAGAAGCCACCGTTGACGTGATAGCGTCCAACATACACATCGACGCCCTGCCGTTTATCGAGCAAGATGTAGCCGTCGCCTGTCTCCATTACAGAACAGACGGCCAGCGCGTTACCAAGTTCCTGCCGCAGCCGACCCCTTGAGAACGCCGGTACGCGCGTAGTGACGTATTCTTTGTAGCAGGTATCTCCCAGCGTCAAATGCAAAGCGCCATCCACGCTCGTTTCGGCATCCACAAAACGGTAGAGCGGAGCATCAAATAGTGAAATGCCTCGTTCCTGCGCCTCAACCAACTTTTGCGCCCACAGGGTATCCATCCACTGCTGAATAGCCGGGCTGGTGGGCATACACAGGGACGGGTGATAGGTGATGATAAGTTGATCGGGCCGGAAGAGACCTCTCGCCAGTATTTCAAATTCACGCACGTTATTCCCACTCAATGGTAGCAGGCGGTTTCGAGGTAATATCATACACCACGCGGTTGACGCCTGGCACTTCGTTGACGATGCGATGGGAGATGCGGCCCAACAGGTCGGGTGAGAGACGCGCCCAGTCTGCCGTCATGAAATCGCCGGTAGTGACGGCGCGCACCGCTACCACGCTGGAATAGGTACGCAGGTCGCCCATCACACCTACACTTTGCAGGGGCGTGAGTACGGCGAAGGCCTGCCCAAGTTCGCGGTACACTCCGGCGCGACGAATTTCTTCGATGAGGATGGCATCAGCAGCGCGCAAGGTTTCAAGCTTTTGCCCATCTACCGCTCCAATGATGCGAATAGCCAGGCCGGGGCCGGGGAAAGGGTGCCGCCACACCCACTCTTCGGGCAAGCCGAGTTGCAGGCCAATTTCGCGCACCTCGTCTTTGAACAGCAAACGCAGCGGCTCAACCAGTTGAAACTGCATATCTTCAGGCAGGCCACCTACGTTGTGGTGCGTTTTGATGCGCGTAGCGGTGGCGGCGGTATCATGGCTGGTGCTTTCGATCACGTCGGGATAGAGAGTTCCCTGGGCCAGAAATGCGCTAGAGCCTCCCTCTTTCGCCAGCAGCGCGGCCTCTTCCTCGAAGACGCGAATGAACTCCGCGCCAATGATTTTACGCTTCTGTTCGGGGTCGCTCACCCCGGCCAGTTTCGCCAGGAAACGCTCCCGCGCGTCAACAACGACCAGCGGGATATGCAGGTGGCGGCTGAACGTCTCGACGACCTGCTCGCGCTCACCTGCTCGCAAACAGCCTGTATCCACAAAGACGCAGGTAAGTTGATCGCCCACGGCGCGATGCGCTAACAGCGAAGCGACCGCCGAATCGACGCCGCCTGAAAGCCCGCTGATGATACGCTCCCCCTGCACGCGCTGGCGAATCTGCGCCACCGACTCGTCGATAACGGACGCGGTGGTCCAGGTGGGTTCGCAGCCGCAAATACGGTAGAGGAAGTTGCGTAGTACCTGTTTACCCTGCGGCGTATGCGACACTTCGGGATGGAATTGCAACCCGACCAGGCCCTGGGGGCTGGCGATGGCCGCAACAGGATTGCTCTCGGTACAGGCAAGTGTATGAAAACCGGCGGGTAATTGATCAACGCTATCGCCATGACTCATCCAAACAGGAATGCGGATAGCATTCGTAGTCGGCGGCTGGTCGAGCGGATTAGTCTGGGCAGACGTGGCATCAATACCGGCAAAGATACGGAAAAGCTGCGCATCATTAGCTGCGTCGAATAGCGTTTCCAGCGTGGCAGGGCCGTATTCGCGGCGTCCGTTGGCCAGCGCGACGTGTCCGCCCAGTTGATGAGCCAGCAGTTGCATACCATAGCAAATACCCAGGACGGGCAGACCACTATGAAGTATAGCGGGATCGCACAGGGGCGCGCCCTCGTCATAGACGCTGGCCGGACCACCTGAGAGAATAAAGCCGCGAATATCCAGCCGCTCCTGTGATTGCAACTGCTCCAGCGTGGCGCTGGCGGGTACCAGTTCGCTGTACACATGCAATTCACGCACGCGGCGCGTAATGAGGCGGCTATATTGCGAGCCGAAATCAAGCACGATAATGGCCTGGCGACGTTCCCGGGTTTGCATAGTGTGTTTCCTCTAACTGCGCGGGCCGCCTGCGACGTAAATAACCTGCCCGCTCAAGAAACCGGCATCCTCGGAAGCGAGGAAGGCGATCACGTTGGCGATGTCGCGTGGCTGACCGACGCGGCGCACGGGAATTGTTTTAGACGCCTGCTCGATCACAACATCGGGGTCATACCCCTGACGGCGCGCGGTCGAGCGCGTCATTTCGGTATCGATAAAACCAGGCGCGACAGCGTTGGCGGTGATGCCAAAGGGACCCAGTTCGATGGCAAGCGTGCGCGTTAAGCCCTGCAAACCAGCTTTGGCGGTAGAATAGTTGGACTGGCCGCGATTGCCCAGCGCCGATGTCGAGGAGAGCGAGATGATACGCCCGTATTTCTGCTCGACCATATATTTCTGCACGGCGCGGCTGCACAGAAACGCGCCTTTCAAATGCACGTTCATGACGGTGTCCCAGTCCTCTTCGGACATTTTGAAGAGCAGGTTATCGCGCAACACCCCCGCGTTGTTGACCAGAATATCGAGGCGCCCAAAATGACTGGCGGCTTTATCAACAGCGTGCTGCACCATCGCGCTATCGGCAACATTACAATGCAATACCAGCCCCTCGCTGCCAACTTTGCTCAGTTCAGTAGCAACCTGCGCGCACCCTTCAGTATCCAGATCGGCGAGGGCCACACGCGCACCCTCTTCCGCCATACGCAGCGCGGTAGCCGCTCCGATGCCGCGTCCCGCTCCGGTAACAAAGGCGACACGCCCTTCAAGTCGTCCCATGTGACATACTCCTTTGCTTTCAATTTGCTGAAGTTCAAGGTAATGACTGAGTATATCACATGCACGAGCAAAGCCAGGGCGACCGCGAGGGCACACTGGCTTTGTTTTTAGAATATATATAGCGGGAACAGGATTCGAACCTGCGACCTCCGGGTTATGAGCCCGACGAGCTAACCACTGCTCTATCCCGCGTCGATGATGCGCCTTATTCCATGTGAAATGGTAGCGGGGGAAGGATTCGAACCTTCGACCTTTGGGTTATGAGCCCAACGAGCTAACCACTGCTCCACCCCGCGTCGGCTTGTATATCATACAACAGACTTTGCGAGTTGTCAACCTGACCACCATTGATACTATTGATATCTGAAATGGAACCATTGTATCATAGGGAAAGGACTTCCGAGGAGAAGAGGCAATATGGAATTATTAGGGCCAACAAAGAAACAGTTGGGAGAACGAAGTCAGGCGCATATCATTGCACGATTGCTGGAAGTGGGATATACCGTCCTCACTCCCTACGGGGATAGTTCTCGCTATGACCTGGTAATTGAGGATGCTAAGGGTCAGTTCTGGCGTGTCCAGTGTAAGACTGCGTGGATAGAAGGGGGAGATGATGGGTATATCAAGTTTGCAACCACATCGCTCCGGTCACGTTCCACAAATGGAAAAGTGCAATACAGCAGAGCCAGGTACACAGGGCAAATAGAGTATTTCGCAGTGTACAGCCACGAACAGCGTAAGACCTACCTTATTCCAGCCAATCAAGCAATAGGGAATACAATGCGTCTGTGCCTTGCACCAGCGAAGAACAACCAGGAAAAGGGTGTAAAGTGGGCGAGAGAGTACGAGTTGTAATAGCGGCGACTGGATTCGAACCAGTGACGCTCGGCTTATGAGTCCGATGCTCTACCGACTGAGCTACGCCGCCACGATTGGATAGAATGGCTGTTTCATTCTCCCTTTACAAGGCTATTCTACCATATCTGTCAAGAGCCACAGCGCCGCATCAGCACACTTCAGGTTAGAGTTGTCGAACAATTGCCATTACAGGAGCCTCCTGCTGCGTAGCAGAACTTTAAGGTCTCTCCCTCTTGCCTTCTCTGAAAATGTTTATCCAGGAGAGGACAAGAGAGACATCATTCCTCAACATGGCCGCCGGTCATGAGAATACCCAGTTTTTCCTCGCTGGCGGCGGGTGAGACGATATCGACGATTTTGCCCTCGTACATAACGGCGATGCGGTCGGACAGCGAGCGAATCTCGTCCAGTTCGGCTGAAATAAGCAGAACAGCTTTGCCTGCATCGCGTTGCTCGATGATGCGGCGATGAATAAATTCGATTGCGCCAATATCGACGCCGCGTGTCGGTTGCGACGCAATCAGGGCCATGGGGTCGGCGGAAAATTCGCGCGCAATGATAACTTTTTGCTGGTTGCCCCCCGATAATGAACGCGCAGGAGCCTCAGCAGAGGAAGTGCGCACATCAAATTCTGTGATGAGCCGTTTTGCCCATTTCGCAATATCACGGAGCAACAGAACGATACCGCGCCATGAGAATTGCGACCAGCGCTGCCTTCCCAGGATCAAGTTATCCTCGATGGTGTCGTTCAGCACCAATCCACTGCCGCGCCGGTCCTCCGGGATATGCCCCAGGCCCACCAGGCGTTCCTCACGCGCATCCAACATCGTCAGATCGCTTGTCACACCAGCCTGCCCGTCTTTTACCTGGGTAATGGTCAGCTTGCCACGAGTAATCTTCCGCATACCGGTGAGCGCTTCGACCAGTTCAGATTGACCATTTCCTTCAACACCCGCGATCCCCAGAATTTCTCCAGCGCGCACATCGAAGCTGACGCCGTGCAGAGCCTCCAGATCACGGTCGGAGAGCGCGTGTATATCCTCTACATGTAGCACCACCGGGCCGGGTTTGGCGGGCATCTTGTTGACACGCAGCAAGACCTCGCGACCGACCATCAGGCGCGCGATCTCCGCTTGACTGGTCTGGCGAGTAACCAGCTCGCCCGCGTTCTTCCCGCGCCGCAGCACCGTGATAGTATCGGTCAGCTCGAGTACCTCGCGCAATTTATGCGTGATAAAGATAATGGTCTTCCCCTTCTCCACCAACCCGCGCAGCACTCTAAACAACTCATGCGTTTCCTGCGGCGTGAGTACGCCCGTCGGCTCGTCCATAATCAGAATATCGGCAGCGCGATAGAGCGTCTTGAGAATCTCGACGCGCTGCTGAAGACCGACGGAGACCTTTTCAATTTTCGCATCAGGATCAATGGGTAAGCCGTATTGCTTGCTCAAATTCTCGATAACTTCGCGCGCCTGGCGCGCATTATACAGGGCGTTGATACCGCCGGGTTCATGCCCCAGCACAATATTCTCCGCCACCGTCAAAGGTGGAATCAGCATGAAATGCTGGTGAACCATGCCGATGTGCTGGCGAATGGCGTCACGCGGGCCGTGAATATGCGCAAGTTCGCCATTGATGTAGATCTCGCCACTATCAGGACGAATCAAGCCGTAGAGAATATTCATCAGGGTTGTCTTGCCCGCGCCGTTTTCGCCCACCAGCGCGTGAATCTCACCCTTACGCACTTTGAGGTCGACATGGTCGTTTGCCACAACTCCCGGCCAGGTCCTGGTGATTTCGCGCATCTCTACTGCCAGGGGAGTTGAGCTTTCTTCGGTTGTAGCCAGCGCTGTACTTTCCCGCATTCCATTGCTCCTTCATGACTAAGAACGAGGGCGACTACGAGGGTGCTCACGTCGCATCTACTGGAGATCCTTCGCTTCGCTCAGGATGACAGGCCCCATGCGAATTTAATCCGAAGCTGGATCGTAAGGAATGCCGTCAGCCGCCGGTGGCGTTGTGCGACCAACCAGGCCAACCAGGGCAACCAGCGTGAAAATATAGGGCAGCGTATTCAGCAAGTTTATAACGTTGGCGGTTGACCCCAGACCCTGCAAGGCATAACTGAGAGCGATGCCCAGTCCAAAGATGAGGCAGGCGCCTGCCGCGCCCAGCGGCGTATATTTCCCAAAGATGACTGCAGCCAGGGCAATAAAACCGCGTCCATTGGTCATGTTCGGATTAAATAGGCCTGCCACGCCTAACGCCAGGTATGCGCCTCCCAGCCCGGAGAGCAAGCCGCTGCTCACTACACAGAGATAGCGCAGCAGCCGGACGTTGACCCCGGCAGTATCAGCAGCCTGGGGATGTTCGCCAACAGCGCGGATGCGCAGGCCGATGTTGGTGCGGAAAAGCAGAAATTGCACACCGAACAACAACAGCAGGGTAATATAGAAAATCACGTTTTGCTGGAAGAGCACAGTCCCCAGAAAAGGGATATTTGCCAGTGGCCCCAGCGGGGGAACGGGCAGGCGCAGGCGATCAGGCAGCGATGGCACACCCACCGGCACAATCTCGAAAAGCAAATAGCTGGTCAGACCCAGCGCGATAATATTGATCGCTACGCCGCTCACAATCTGATCGGTCTTGAATTGGATAGAGAAATAGGCGTGCAGCAGGGCCATCAGACCCCCGGCAACGATAGCAGCCAGCAAACCAAAGAGAACACAGATAGCGCTGCTCAGGCCGAAATTATTGGCAGCCAGTGTCACCATCACGCTGGCGAATGCCCCCGTCAGCATCATGCCTTCCATGGCAATATTGACGACTCCGCTGCGTTCCGAAATCACCCCGCCCAGAGCTGGAAGAAGGAGCAGTGCAGCAAATTCTAGCGTTACCTGCCAGGTATTGCTTGAAGTGAGTCCTTGAAAGAGTACTTGAAAAAACATGTTCAGATCTCCTTCTGTCTTTCGGCGATGGCGCTATACTGCACCTCTTCATCGGCATCACCGTTGACTGCTGAAGCAATGGGCGCGTCAGGCGGCACCACGAGAGCAGGCCGGCGGCGCGGCCGCAACCAGGGAGGTAAGAGACGCCGGAAGACAGGGATGAAATCGGCAGCCATAAAGTAGATGATCAATCCCTCGAGGATCAGGACAAGATTGGGGTCTACGTGCGCAACGACTTGCATGTTCGTGCTGCCGGAACGTAATCCACCGAAGAGCAGCGAGGAGAAGAGTATACCTAGCGGGGAGGTGCGGCCCAACAGCGAGGCAGCAATAGCATCGAAGCCGGTGGGGTCCGTGGAAGCGGCGGTCGCAGTCAACTGGTAGCTGAACTGTCCCATCAAGCGGAGCGCGCCACCCAGACCCGCGAACGCGCCCGCGATAAGCATCACAAACAGAATATTGCGTTTAATGGGAATGCCAGCGTATTTTGCCGCCTTTGGATTCTGACCGATCACCCGCACTTCATAGCCGAAGGTTGTGCGGGAGGTGATAAACCAGTAGATAACAATGCAAAGGAGGGCAACAAGTATACTGACATCAACTGTATAAGAGAAGGTATCGAGTTTAGGCAGGAAAGAGCCGAGAGTCTTGTTCCACACATCTGCCACCAGTGGTATCGTGGCCTGAGGAGGCAACGGATTGGTCTGGTTCACGCCGAGCGGCGCGGTAAAGGGCGGACCATCGATAAGATAGTCGGTTCCCCAGAACGCGATCCAGTTGAGCATGATGGTAGTGACGACCTCGTGCGCGCCACGCCATGCCTTGAGAAAGCCAACAATTCCGCCCCAGAGCGCGCCCGCCACTATACTCGCGATAACCATCGCCGGCACCAGCAGCCAACCGGGCCAATGAATATAGGTGAGACCAACAATGTCTGCCGCCATAGCTCCGACGGCCATCTGGCCCGCCGCGCCAATGTTGAACAATCCGGCGCGAAAGGCGATAGCAACCGACAGGGTGGCGAAGATCAGAGGCGATACTCTGACCAGCGTATTAGAAATACTGATGGGGGTGCCAAAAGAGCCGGTTAAAAGCGCGCCATACGCGGAGAAGATATTAGAGAATGGGTCAAGCGCCTTATCAGGCCAGGTGATTAAAATAACGATTGCGCCCGCGATGATAGCTAGCGCGACTGCCAGTACAGGACGGCCAAGCGCGTCGCCGAGGTTGCGCAGCCAGGCCAGTATCCGCGCCTGAGCGCCCCTCTCGCCTCGTTGTGCCATAATGTTTTCCTCCTGTTTGGGGGATGGCTTTTCCAGCAATATGTGATTGGGGCCAGGGCGACCGCAAGGGTCGCCCCTACCATTCACATGCGGATTGGGGCCAGGGCGACCGCAAGGGTCGCCCCTACCATTCACATGCGGATTGGGGCCAGGGCGACCGCAAGGGTCGCCCCTACCATTCACATGCCAGAAAACTGTTTACTAATCATAACATTAGACATCACAAGAAACAAGCATGAGTTTGAACAGAGATCCTTCGCTGCGCTCAGGATGACAGGGCCGAGGATTGTCATCCTGAGCGCAGCGAAGGATCTTTTGCCCGCTTCTGGGGAATCACCAGTAAGAAACTGATTGAAATGAAGTGAAAAATAGAGTAGAATAAGCAACAATAGGCATGGTGTTCGATTCGTGAGAAGGATTTTGCGATGAATGACGATCGTTCGGAAAAAAAAATATATCGGAGGAGTCCTGGCAGGCAGTACGGCTACGATTATGATCCACTGCGTAGCCAGCCGCCATCTACCGGAAACGGCAGCGCTCCCTCTGGACGATTATCAGGTGTCTCTGCTCCCCGCAGCGAACCGTTGACAGGGAAGGATACCGGCATCATGGGTGGCCGCCAGACTACCGGCCCGCTCTCTCCACGTCCCGACCCGCGCCGCACGCGACAATTGCTGCGCCAGCAGATCATCGCGACGAAATCCAAAACAGGCGCGTCAGAAGACACCGGGCCAATAGATCCCGACATCAATATAGATGAAGAGCATGAAGAAGCGGAAGAAATAACCTACGCTCGTCCTCGCGCGCGCGCGCGCTCGTTCAGCCGCCGTCCTTCGTATCCTGCGCACCCCCGGCGTCCTATGCGTATCGAAGAAGAAGTTGAACCACCTGTACCATTTGAAGACGAACTGGCCCTGCTCGACCCCGACCTGCTCTATGATAATGAACCGGACCCTCTGATCAATCGCATCGGTCGACCCGACTCTGTGCGCCTCCCCGTCATTCCACGCGATACCCTGCCCGACACGACCGGTCGCGGCCGAAGTCGAGGCATTTCGACATCAGAAGACATCGATTATGAAGAGGAAGAAGCCCCGGCGAAGGCAAAGAAAAAAAAGGGCTTTCTATCACGGCGCAAGTTGATCGTGGGCGCGGTTGTTGTGGGCGGTGGCGCTATAGCAGCCTACGAGCTGGGACCCAGGATTCCCCAGGCGCTACAAAACGCCGGCGCCAACATCGAACAACAGATCCAGGATGCCTTTAATCGCGGTGTGGCTACCGGAGGCGAAGCGGTACGCAAAGAACTCATCAACGGCCTGGATACCCTGGAAGGGATTTCTCTCGAAGGAGCCATTGGCGCGGCAAATCTTACCCGCACGGCCTACGACGTGTTTGTCTCGCCCATTGTAAAGTTGGCCTCGACCATCGCGGATGATTTCCTGCTGGCATTGCTCAATGCGTTAATTAAAGCGCGTAAATGGCTGGCGCAGATCAATGCTGATAACGCTACGCTGCTGGCCCTGACGAATATTCTCCAGAACTGGGCAGACCAGGCAAAAAATATGCCCAGGAAGCTGCAAACCATCACCCAGACAGATCTGGATGGAGCGCTAACCTATCTCCACGGGTTGCAACGAAAAATACAGGCAGAGCAGGCGAAACTCAACGGGCAGACCACGCCGACTCCCAATGCACCGGTAACACCCAAATCTTCCACACCGCCCGGCGCAACAACGACACCCACACGTTAGGTGATATAAAAATCCAGACGCGGGTTGATACCCCGCGTCTGGATTTTTACCAACAACCCCCTTGACTTACACAAGCTTACCAACTATTATTTAGCTAGAAATACCTCAATACCGATAATTAGCTATCCCAGACGATTTCAGCACAGAGAAAGGAGTGATTATAGCTCGCTCATTGTAGTGATTTAACGTTCGAATCACGAAAGTTCTGTTCCACGTAGCCTCAGACCATAGTTTTGCCTGAGCTACATAGTTTCCTGGGAGGTAATACTTCATGGCAACATCTGCTGAAGGCGGCAGTGGCGATGTTCTCCGTTCCGAGCGTATCGCGGCAGGCATTCTCCCCAAAGTTTTGAACTCGTTCGATATGGTCGCTATTTTCGTCGCCATCGTCCTTTTCATCAGTAACTCCGCCATCCTTGCGGGCGGCGCGGGTCCATCCGCGTATGTTTACTGGATTCTGGGCTTTATTACGTTCCTCATTCCTGGCGCGATTGTTACCGGACAGCTTGGTCGGATGTTCCCCGGCGAGGGTTCGATTTACGTCTGGACAAACAAGGCATTTGGTCCATTTCTGGGCTTTTTCGCCGGATTCTGCGCGTGGTGGCCAGGCGTCCTGGTGATGATCGCCACAGGCGATGCTGTAGTTTCACTCCTCCAGCAGCTTAACAGCAACTGGTTGACGCAGCCCTGGCAGCAAGGTGTGGTCATTATCGCGGTAATCGCCTTCTCGTTCCTGCTTTCCGTGCTGCGTTTCCGCGTGACGCAGAATTTCGTCAACCTGGTTTTCCTGGCCTATGGCGGCGCGATTCTGCTGATTGGCCTCGCGGGATTACTTTCGGTCATCGGGGGTCGTGCCGCTCCAGTTGATTACTCTGCTACGAACTGGCTGCCAAGGGGCGCAACCGTTACCTTTTATAGCGCAGTGATCCTGGCGCTGCTCGGTATCGAGGTGCCGTTAAATATGGGCGTTGAGATTCGGGAAATACGGTCGATCACACGCTACCTGATCTGGGGATCAGTCGTTGTGATGGCTGCCTATCTCATCGGCACCTTTGGCGTCATGACGGCTGTGCCTCTGAGCGACCAGGGCAATCCTTCGGCGATCGCGGAAGCCGTGCAGAAGGGTTTTGGTGGCGCTGGCACTATCCTCGGCACTCTAGTGAACATCATCTTTATCGGCTTCTTCATCTTCAACACTGCCGTCTACAACTATTCATTCGGGCGACTATTGTTCGTCTCCGGCCTGGACCGCCGCCTGCCGCCGGTCATGAGTAAGGTCAATCGCAACCGCGTTCCCTGGGTCGCCGTAATGGTGCAGAGCATCATTTCCGGGGTCTTCACGGCTGTCGCCTTTATCGTGGCCCCCATCGTGACGAATGCGCTCTCACCCTCAAACCTTTCGACGGTGATTTACGACATCTTGCAGGCTGCTGTAACGGTGATCTGGTGTGTCTCAATGGTGATCCTGTTTGTGGATGTGATCATCATCCGTTTCAAGTTTCATGAAACGTTCGCCAGGATACGGCTGGCTCCCGACTGGGTCTTCTACCTGAGCGCGGTGGTGGGCGCGATAGCGACCGCCTATGGCGTCTATGCCACCTTCACCGGCCCGTGGACGCCCTTGCTAACACAATCGCAATGGGTGCTCTGGATTGGTGGTATTGCAGTGTTTTCTCTCATTATCGCAGTAGTGATCTTCTTCGTTGGACAGGCCACTATTAAGGGTGATGTCACCGATGAGGAGGTTATCTCTCAAGTAACAGGCGGAGCGGCAGGAGGCGAGTAGTTCCAGAGGAGAAAGGAGCAGCCAGGGTTCACGCTGTGAACCCTGGCTGCTCCTTTCTCCTCTGGAACTTTATTAGCGGTACGATAGTGGCGCTGACTCTATGGAACCGGTGTCTTGCAGGATTTTGCGCAATTGCCTGGCGTCAAGCGTTTCGTGCAGGCGCAAATCTTTAGCAATGCGATCAAGTGTCAGGCGATGGGTCGTAAGCAAGCTTACGGCAATGTCATAGGCCCACTTGACGATGCGATTGACCTCCTCGTCGATGATGGTAGCCGTCTTCTCGCTATATTCGCGCGAGCCAGTTGCCAGCGATGTACCCGCGAAGGGGTCCTCGCGCTCGCTGAAGGAGATGGTACCGAGCCGTTCGCTCATACCCCAGCGCGCTACCATCTGGCGAGCGATGGCCGTGACGCGCTGCAAGTCGTTCTCCGCGCCTGTCGTGATGCGCCCGATAGCCACCTGTTCGGCGGCGCGCCCGCCCAGAGCCGTCACCAGTTGCGACTCCAGAAACTCTTTCGAGTAGTTGTAGCGATCGTCCAGCGGAGTGTACTGCGTGACGCCCAGGGCCTGGCCGCGTGGGACGATGGTCACTTTGGTAACAGGATCAACATTCTCCGTCAGCAGACCCGTCAATGCATGTCCGCCCTCGTGATAGGCCACAACGTTCAAGTCCTCTTCGGTCAGAACAAGTGGCCGCTCCGCGCCGATCAGGATTTTATCCAGCGCCTCGTCAAAGCAGTACTGCGTGACGTAATCGAGATTACGGCGCGCCGCCAGCAGCGCGGCCTCGTTGACGAGGTTAGCGAGATCAGCCCCCACCATGCCTGGTGTGCCGCGCGCAATAGCAACAAGGTCAACATCCGGTCCCATCGGCACGCCTTTTGCGTGTATCTTGAGGATGGCAAGGCGACCATTCCAGTCAGGACGTTCCACCGTCACACGCCGGTCGAAGCGACCTGGACGCAAGAGAGCCTTATCGAGTCCATCGGGCCGGTTGGTGGCGGCGATGACGACCACGGCCTGGCGCGTATCAAAGCCGTCCGTCTCCACCAGCAACTGGTTGAGGGTCTGTTCGCGTTCGTCGTTGCTGTTGATGCTCGACCCGCGCTGGCGACCTACGGCGTCGACTTCGTCGATGAAGATGATGCTGGGGGCGGCTTTCTTGGCCTGGTCGAACAGATCGCGCACGCGGCTGGCGCCTACGCCCACCAGCACCTCGACAAACTCCGAGCCGCTCATCGAGAAGAACGGCACGCTTGCTTCGCCGGCGACCGCGCGTGCCAGCAGCGTCTTACCGGTTCCCGGAGGACCGACCAGCAGCACGCCGCGCGGAATCTTTCCTCCCAGTTTCTGGAATTTTCCAGGCGTCTTCAAAAATTCGACCACTTCCACAAGGTCGTTCTTGGCCTCGTCAACGCCTGCCACGTCGGCAAAGGTGGTGCTGGGACGATCTTCCATGATAACCTTGGCCTTGCTCTTGCCAAAGCTGAAAATGTTCTGCTGTCCCTGGTTGGCGCGCCTGAATATGAAGAAGAAGACGCCGATCACCAGCGCCCACGGCAACAGGTTGAACAGGATGCTCAAGAAGACGCTATTGTCAGAGGCCACCTTTGCCTGATAGCTGACACCGTTCGCATTCAGCAGTGTAGTAAGATTGGGGTCGCCATTGGTAAGCTGTGTGAAGTGGAAACTGGTGCCAGATTTGTTTTGTCCAGTCACATCAACTACAGTCTGGAGCAATTTGAAATTACCATTGGCATCTTGCCCGCTAAACGTCACATCTTTGACTCTACCGGCAATCACCTCCTGGTAAAACGTGCTGTATGGTATCTCAATCGCATTTGCGTTGCTGGTACTTGAACCCTGCGTAAAGATCTGGATCATGTACCACCCCAGTAATACGAGGCCCACCACGATTAAGGTGCGCACAATCAAGCGCGAACTCGATGAGCGCGGCGGTCCGCCATCGCCATTATTCCCCCCATTCGGGTTGGGACGCTGCAAATTATTCGGCCTATCATTGGGATTACGCTGGTACATATATTTGGTCCCGACATCCATGGATTTCGACCTGCTTTCTTATTGCGATCGGGCGCAATGTAATCGATACGATCTTGCTCTATATTGACGCCTTCAAGCGCGTCGCTACAATTTCCTTATAGTGTAGATAATAACTTGTTTTCAGGCTACTCGCAAGTGCGATTGCGTGTAAGAGCGTTCGCCTCTACAATGAATACGTTACATATACGTATCAGATTACGCGAAAGTTGCCGGGTTTAGCAGTCATTTCCAATGATTGCTAAAGATAGTATACCTCATAATACAGATGATACGATACTGTTTTCCTGCTATCAGGCCGGTTAAATATTGTATAATTCGAGCATATCAAAAAGAAAAAATTGAGGTAAGACGTGGAACACAAGTATGCACTGATTGTCGGTATCGAGCAGTACCAGGACGCGGCGCACTTTGCTTCGCTGCCCTTCGCGCAGGCAGACGCGGAAAGTTTGTACCAACTGCTGATCGATCCTGAGCGCGGGGGCTGGCAGGCCGAAAACGTGGTATACCTGGCCGGTGAGAACGCCACTCGCGATGAGATCGAAAGCCAGTTGCGCGATCTCTGCCTTGTGCGCGCCCAGACGAACGACCTGGTTTTGATTTATTTCTCCGGTCACGCGCTGCTTGATCCTGCCACGCGGGATGGCTACCTGGCTTTACGCGCCACAAAGGCGGAACGGCCTGCCACCGGCCTGCATATTCCCACGCTGGTCGATCACTATCTCTACGATTCAAAAGCTGGCAATATCCTGACCATCCTGGATGTCGCGCATACCGGCAGCGCGTGGAATCACGCAAAGCCTGCCGGAGAGACCGCGCTGCTTTTCGGCCAGTCGCTCAGTGATTTGCCGCGCGATAAAGGGCGTGTGGTGCTTACATCGCAGCGCCGTATGGAAATTTCTCGCTCGCAGATGGAACAGGGACGCGGCGTTTTCATGTCGCATATGATAGATGCCCTGGAGGGAGAGGCAGCTAATCCGCGCACAGGGTCCATTACACTTGGCACGCTCTACGATTATCTCGCCGAAATAATGGAACAGGACGAGAGCCACTCGTACCCGCAAAAATTCGGCCATGAATACGGCGCGATGACGCTGATCGAGTGGGCGGAATGGAAAACCGCTTCCGCGCCTCAACCACCTGGCCGCGAACGCCGTGTGGCGGGAGTCGAGGTAACGCCGCTGCATATTCTCACCGGCCATCATGGGCATGTCGATGACGTGGTGTTCTCGCCCGATGGCGCGAGGATTGCCTCGTGCGGCGAAGATATGACCGTGCGCCTGTGGGATACCACGTCGGGCGCGCTGCTGCACACCATCACCGGACACGAAGGGGCGGTAATGGGCGTGGATTACGCTCCCGATGGCAGGATGGTTGCCTCATGCTCAGAGGATAAAACGGTGCGCTTATGGGACGCTCGCTCAGGCGAGGCTTTACAGGTCTTACAGGGACACAACAGCGCGGTCTGGACAGTAGCATTCTCGCCCGATAACCGGATGCTGGCTTCCTGCTCCAACGATGAAAGCGTGCGTATCTGGCAGCCCACCACG
Organism: Chloroflexota bacterium; assembly: GCA_027316975.1. Lineage (GTDB taxonomy): Bacteria > Chloroflexota > Ktedonobacteria > Ktedonobacterales > Ktedonobacteraceae > CF-113. The sequence goes on from DAHVFL010000007.1 coordinate 26,701, forward strand.
GGCGAGACCACGCATATCTTGCAGGGACATCATAACGTGGTGGTCGGCGTCGATTTTTCCTATGAAAGCACGCTGCTCGCCTCCTGCTCTTTTGATAAAACCATCTGCCTGTGGGACATGCATAGCGGTACGCTGCAACGCCGCCTGCGCTACAGCGATATCGTCTATGGCGTGGCATGGTCGCCCGATGGCAATTTGCTGGCCTCCTGCTCCGCCGATGGCGCCATCTGCCTGTGGGATACCTCTAACGGCCAGCTCGCGCAAATCCTGACGGGTCATGATGGAGCCGTCTGGACGGTCGATTTCTCCGCCGATGGCCGCCTGTTAGTCTCCGGCTCGGAAGACGGCTCATTGAAATTATGGGATGTGCGCCAGGGCCGCGC